>NZ_JBHYUG010000053.1:33627-47361 GCF_042749375.1 Streptomyces sp. NPDC059477
CAGCGCGGGCGCGCGGGGCGGTGTCGCGCGCCGCTCGGGGCCGCAGCCCCGGCCCAGCCGCGTGAGGCTGGCGTCCGCGCGCGGCGCGCTGGGCGGCGAGGGAGGGGTCGTCGCCGACCCCGGGTTCCGGTGTCACGACCGGCTCAGACCTCCCCGGCGCCGTCCAGGATGGGCCGGATCTCCACCGGGTACACGGGGGCGTCGGCGGGCTGCGGACACGCGGCGATCCGTGCCGCGATCTCCGTGACCCGCTCCAGGCTCGCGCACTCCAGCACCCAGTAGCCGGCCAGCATCTCCTTGGTCTCGCCGTACGGCCCGTCCGTGACCACCGGCTTGCCGTCCTCGCCGAGCGAGACATGCCGCACCCGCGCCGGGGCGGACAGGCCCTGGGCGTCGATCAGCTCACCGCTCTCGGAGAGGTCGTCGCTGACCGCCCCCATGTAGGCCCACATCGCCTGGAGGTCCTGCTCGCCCCAGGCCGGTGAGAACTCCGACGCCTTGCCCTCCATCGCCTCGTAGTCGATCTGCGCGCCCAACACCATGACCAGGTACTTCATCGGTTCGCTCCTTCGCTCTCCACTCGGCCGCCTCCATCGGCGGCGGCTCTCGGACGGAACGTCGGAGCCGATCCGGGATCCTCGACACATGGCCGGGATTTTCCCTGGAACATTTTCGGGCGAGTTCTTGGACAGCTCACTTGGACGGGTCCGCGTCACGGGCCCGGGCGACGGCGACCACGGTGACGCGATACAAGGGCATGGGGACACCAGGTACCGGCACGTTGCAAGGTTGCGGGGTTGCGGGCTACCGGGTTTCTTGGTGGCAGGCCCTCACCGCGCGGTGTGCGCGCCCGGCGCCTTCCCGGGGACGGCGTGCGCCTCTCCCACTACGGGCTGAGCACCGGCCCGGACGGCCTGCTCCTCACCGCCCGTCTCCCCCACCGCCTCCGCTCCCGTTTCTCCCTCGTACGAGGCGCAGTCGGGGTTGCGGCACGGCCCCGGAACCCACCTCGGTACCCACGCGCCCAGCGTCTTGTAGCGCTTCACGACCGTTTCGACCGGCTGTCCGCAGACGGGACAGGCGGTTCCTTCGCTGTCCATGCCCTCAGCCTAGGACGGCGGGCCGCTCCCCGCCCCCCGCCGGTTCAGCGCTTCCTGGCGTACGTCCGCACCACCGCGCCGTTACCGAAGGTACGGGCCGACTCCAGCGTGAAGTCGGTGACACCGGCGCTGTCGGTGACACCGGCGCTGTCGGTGGCGTCGGCGCCCTTGGCGAACATCGGCATGCCGGAGCCGTAGACGATCGGATAGCTCTTGACGACGATTTCGTCGATCTCCTCGAACAGCGCACCCGCGAGCCGCGCGCCCCCGCACAGATAGATACCGAGGCCGCCGTCCTCCGCCTTCAGCTCCCTGATCTTCCCCACCACATCGGCCGGGACGATCTCGACGTCCGGGTCCGGGGACTCCCCGAGCGTGCTGGAGGCGACGTACTGCCGCAGATGGGCGTACGGGCTGGTCACCCCCTCCCTGAGCGCGACGTCGTAGCTGCCGCGGCCCTGGATGACCGTGTCGAACCGCGCGTTCGCCAGATGATCGGTGCCGGTGGCCCGGCGGCCCATGGTCGGCAGGGTCTCCGGGTACTCCGAGGCGAGGAACCCGAAGAATTCCTCGTCCACGAATCGGACCATCGCCGACGCGTCACCCTGCGGATCCCCGATGAATCCGTCCAGGGAGCAGGCGACGAAGTATGTGAGCTTGCGCAAACCGGCCTCTTCTCTCTCGACCAACCCGACCCGCGCGACTCACTCGACTCGCTCAACCCGGTCCACTCACTGAACCCGGTCGACTTGCTCGCCGCGCCCGTCGGGATAACAACTGTAGTTGTAGTACTCCAGCCGTAGTGGTCGCAACCCATTATCGCGGCGCACCTCGCGACACCGGGCGCCGCCAAGCACGTATCCGCAGGTCAGGACGGGTTCGGCTCCCGCCACATCGGCCACATCGTCGGGCCGTCCGGCAACTCCAGCGGCTCCCCGACCACCTCGAAGCCCAGCCGCTCGTACAGCGCCCGGCTGCGCGCGCTGCTCGCCTCCAGGTAGGCCGGCACCCCGTCGCGGTCGTAGCGGTCGAGCGCCTTGCCGATCAGCTCACCGCCGAGCCCCTGCCCCTGCCGCCCGGGGACGACCCCGATCATCCACAGGTACGCGTGCGCCCGGCCAGTGGGATGGATCTCGGCGGTGAGCCGGACGATCTGCTCCACGCGCGCGTTGCCGGGATCGACGGTCTCCCGCAGCCGCGCGGCCTCGTCGGCTTCATCGGACTCAGCGCCTTCGCCGACCGGGTCGGCCCCGTCCTGCGGAGCGCCGTGACCATCGTCGTCCGGCATCGGCAGCCACAGCGCGCAGGCCGTCTCGTCCTCGGTGATGTCGATCCGGCCTTCCGCGAGCACAGTGTCGGTGAAGGCCGCCATGAGACGGTGATGGGTGCTCCGGCGGTACTCCTCGCCGGGAAAGACCCATCCGCTCACCGGATCGTCCTGGAACGCCTCGTCCAGCAGCCGGACGATCAGTTCCCGGTCGTCCTCCCCCGCCGCCCGAATCGTCACGCCCATGTCCTGCCCCTCACCTCAACACACCCTGTCACTCCGGCAGTTGAAGGGTAGCCGGGCGGCGCGGGCGGTGGCGGAACGAAAGGCGGGCCCCGCACATCGTGGAGCTGTGCGGGACCCGCTCTGCCGGAGCCGGAGCCCGGGAACCGTGCGATGTCAGGACCGATCCGCATCGATCGGCATCGATCCGCACGGCCCCGGAGCGTCCGGAGCAGCCTCCGGGACACACGAGACACTCAGGCCGCAGGACCCGTAAGACCCGTAGGCCCACAGGGCTGTAGGGCTGTAGGGCTGTAGGGCTGTAGGGCCACAGGACCCGAAGACCCTTGAGTCCTCAGGCCATCCCCATCCCCATCCCCATCCCCCGGCCCTGGCCCCGCCTCAACTGCTGCGCCTGGTCACGAACTCCGCGAGGGACAGCAGACCGCCCGCCGCCTCCGGGTCCGGGATCGCGCGGGCCAGTTCGTCCATCGCGCGGGCCATCCGGTCGGCCGCCTGGGCCTGCGCCCAGTCCCGGCCCCCCGCCCGCTCGATGGCCAGCACCGTGCGCTCCAGGTCGCGCTGGTCGTACGGCTCCCCGTACAGCGCGGCCAGTTCGGCCGCCTCGGGGCCGCCCGAGGTGAGCGCGGCGACCACCGGCAGGGACTTCTTGCGGGCGGCCAGATCCGCACCGGCCGGTTTGCCGGTGCGGCCCGGGTCGCCCCAGATGCCGATCACGTCGTCGATCAGCTGGAAGGCGAGCCCGGCGGCCCGCCCGAACGCGTCCAGCGCCTCGACGTCCTCGTCCGCCGCGCCCGCGTACAGCGCGCCGACGGCACACGCGCAGCCGATCAGCGCGCCCGTCTTGGCCTGGGCCATGGTGAACACCTCGTCGAGGCTCACCTCGTCGGGTGCCCTGTCCTCCATGGCGGTGTCGGCGTGCTGCCCCTCGCACAGTTCCACGACGCAGGCGGCGAGCCGGGCCGCGGCTCGCGGGGCCGCCGGGTGCGGGTCCTGTGCGAGCAGCTGCATGGCCAGCGCCTGGAGGGCATCGCCCGCCAGGATCGCGTCGGGGTCGCCGAACACGGTCCAGGCGGTGGGCCGATGACGCCGGGTGGCGTCCCGGTCCATCACATCGTCGTGCAACAGCGTGAAGTTGTGCACCAGCTCCACCGCCGCCGCGGCTCTCACCGCGTCCGCGCGGGCGCCCCGACCGCCGAGCGACTCGGCGGCGGTGAGCACCAGCGCCGGGCGGATCGCCTTGCCGGCGCCGCCCGTCGCGGGCGTGCCGTCCGGGTTCTCCCAGCCGAAGTGATAGCGGGCGACCCGGCGCATCTGGGACGGCAGCGTGTCGATCGCGGACCGCAGTTCGGGATCGACGGACGCCTTCGTGCCGTTGAGGATCACGGCCGCCTCCGGCCCGTCGTGCGGGCCGGAGCGGTCGTCCGGGGGTGTGGCGATGGTGTTCTCCCGTACCTCGCCGATCCGTCCCGCAGTGTCACGCGTCATGGACTCGGCCATCGGATCCCCCTCAAGAAGCCCGCGGACGGCGAGGTCGCCGCTCCGGCCGGTGAAGCACTCCGGGGATGTACCCGCCCGGTGGGGCGGGGACACGGCGCAGGCGCGGGAGGGGTCACTGCCAGCGGCCGATCTCGACGTTCTCCAGCACGCCGAGCGCGTCCGGCACCAGCACGGCCGCCGAGTAGTAGGCCGTGACGAGGTACTTGATGATCGCCTGTTCGTTGATGCCCATGAACCGCACCGACAGACTCGGCTCGATCTCGTCCGGCAGACCGGACTGCCGCAGCCCGATGACGCCCTGGTCCTGCTCGCCGGTACGCATCGCGATGATCGAGGTCGTACGGGCCTCGCTGATCGGGATCTTGTTGCTCGGGTAGATCGGCACACCGCGCCAGGTCGGGATGCGGTTGCCGCCGATGTCGATGGTCTCCGGGACCAGTCCGCGCCGGTTCAGCTCCCGCCCGAACGCGGCGATGGCGCGCGGGTGGGCGAGGAACAGCTTGGTGCCGCGGCGGCGGCTGAGCAGCTCGTCCAGGTCGTCCGGGCCGGGCACGCCGTCGTGCGGCTGGATCCGCTGGTCGTACTCGCAGTTGTTCAGCAGCCCGAACTCACGGTTGTTGATCAGCTCGTGCTCCTGGCGCTCCTTGAGCGCCTCGACCGTGAGCCGCAACTGCTGCTCGGTCTGGTTCATCGGCTGGTTGTACAGATCGGCGACGCGCGAGTGGACCCGCAGCACGGTCTGGGCGACGCTCAGTTCGTACTCGCGCGGCCGGGCCTCGTAGTCGACGAAGGTGTGCGGGATGTCCGGCTCGCCGGAGTGGCCGGCCGCGAGGTCGATCTCCTTCTCGCCGTACTTGTTGGTGCGCTGCGCGGGGATCGCGCGCAGCTCCTGGAGATGCTCGCGCAACGATTCGGCACGCTCGGCGACCTGCTCGAAGTGCGTCCGCGACAACACCAGCACGGTGCACGCCGTGGCCGCGCGGACGGTGAACTCCCAGATCGCGTCGGGGTCCAGCAGCGCCTGATCGCCGAAGTACGCGCCGTCGGCGAGCGCCCCGAGCACGGCCTCGTCGCCGTAGGGCCCGGTGCCGACCTTCTCCACCCGGCCGTGCGCCAGCAGATACACCTCGTCGGTCGGGTTGCCGAAGGAGGCGATCACCTCCCCCGCGGCGATCTCCCGCTGGCTGCACCGCGCCGCCAGTTCGGCCAGCACCTCGCCGTCCTCGTACGACCGCAGGGCCGGCAGCTCGCCCAGCTCCGCGGGGATGACCTCCACCCGGTCGCCGGTCTTCACAAAGGTGATACGGCCGTCGCCGACCGTGTAGGTCAGCCGCCGGTTCACCCGGTACGTACCGCCCTGTACGTCAACCCACGGCAGCGTCCGCAGCAGCCAGCGCGAGCTGATCTCCTGCATCTGCGGCACGGACTTGGTAGTGGTGGCCAGGTTCCGCGCGGCTGCCGTACCCAGACTCTGCTGCGGCTTGCCCTGCTCTGCGCGGACCTCTTCGCCTACCGACATATGGAATTGCCCTCCCAGTCATACCCGGACAGCGATCTGCACCGGGCACCGAACTCCGGGCACAGCGTTTCACCACTCAGGGTGCCGGTGCTATTACCCGAAAGAGCGGGACTGGATCACCGCGCGACGGGGCATATTTGAGGCTCTCGACCAGCGGACGATTCCGCCCCCGCGCCCCCTCGTACCCTCCTCTTACCCTTTCCGACCGTTCCCGTACCGGAATGAATCTGTCCGAATCCGCTCGCACGCTGTACGAACGGATGGTTCGGAGTGTGTGCATTCGGTACAAGCAGCGGTACGAGACGGCCGCGACCGGCGGTCGGCGCTCAGCTGTGCGAAGGAGGCGGTCATGGCCCCACCCATGTCCGCGAACACGTTTCTGAATGCGCTCCGTGACGAGGGACTGAAGGTCGTGGAGGTCGGCGACTGGCGCAACCACAACCGCAACAGCAAGGGCCCGTGGGGGCCGGTGCACGGTGTGATGATCCACCACACCGTCACCCAGGGCAGCGCGAAGACCGTCCAGATCTGCCGCGACGGCTATGCCTCGCTGCCCGGTCCGCTCTGCCACGGTGTCATCACCAAGGACGGCACCGTCCACCTCGTCGGCCACGGCCGGGCCAACCACGCGGGCTCCGGCGACGACGACGTCCTCAAGGCGGTCATCGCCGAGAAGGCGCTCCCGGCGGCCAACGAGGCGAACACCGACGGCAACACACATTTCTACGGCTTCGAGTGCGAGAACCTCGGCGACGGCAAGGACCCCTGGCCCGCCGCCCAGCTCGACGCCATCGCCAGGGCCGCCGCCGCGGTCTGCCGCGTCCATGGCTGGACCGAGCGGTCGGTGATCGGCCACCTGGAGTGGCAGCCCGGAAAGGTCGACCCGCGCGGCTTCACCATGGCGTCGATGCAGGAGCGGGTGAAGGAGCGGCTGAAGTAGCCGCGCCCGACCGCCGCCGGGCGCGCGGCGACATGGCCGACAATGGGCTGATGACCAGCCCCGACGCCGTCGCCGCGCTGCGCCCCCGGCTCCCCTCCCCGCTCGTGGAGGTGTCCGACACCCGCTTCGCGCGCCATGGCGTCGGCCTCCTCCTCAAGCGGGACGATCTGATCCACCCGTTGCTGATCGGCAACAAGTGGCGCAAGCTGGCGCCGAACCTGGCCGCGGCGGCGGGCCGTACGATCCTGACCTTCGGCGGCGCCTACTCCAACCATCTGCGCGCCACCGCCGCCGCGGGCCGTCTCCTGGGCCTTTCCACGGTCGGCGTGGTCCGCGGCGACGAACTGGCCGGCGCCCCGCTCAACCCCTCCCTGACCCGCTGCGCCGCCGACGGCATGCGCCTGCACTTCGTCGACAGATCGACGTACCGCCACGCGGCACGGCCGGACACCCTCGCGGCGATCCTCCGCGCGGCGGACGCCGAGGACGCCCATGTCGTCCCCGAGGGCGGCAGCAACACCCACGCGGTACGGGGCTGCCGGGCGCTCGGCGAGGAACTGCGCGGCTCGGCGGAGGTGGCCGCCGTCCCCTGCGGCACCGGCGGCACCCTGGCGGGCCTGGCCGCGGGCCTGGCCCCCGACCAGCACGCTCTCGGCGTTCCGGTCCTCAAGGGCGGCTTCCTCGGCGCGGACGTACACGCCCTGCAAACCCGTGCCTTCGGCGGCCCGCGCGGCGCCTGGAGCCTGGCCGACGGTTTCCATTTCGGCGGCTACGCGCGCGTGCCGGAGGAACTCGACACCTTCGCGGCCGATTTCGAACAACGCCATGGACTGGCTGTGGAACGTCTGTATGTCGCCAAGTTGCTCTATGCCCTTGTCGCCCTGGCGCGCGAGGGCGCCTTCCCGCGCGGGACGGGCGTGACGGCGGTCATCACGGGGGCGCCCTTCACGGGGGACGCGGGGGACGCCGATGGCTCGGGGAAGGGCTCCTAGGCCCCTTACGCCGACGCCTCCCGGTACGCCGCCGCCTCCTCCAGGTCGAGGCGGCGCAGGAGGGTGCGGAGCATCTCGTCGTCGATGTAGCGCAGGTCGCGCAGGCGGACGAAGACGTCCCGTTCGGCGCCGATCATCTCCCGGGAGAGCCGGCGGTAGGTGTCGTCGACGGTCTCGCCGGTGATGGGGTTGGGCTGGCCCAGGCGTTCCCACACGGAGTTGCGGCGGCGCTCCAGGACCGTGCGCAGACGGTCCGCGAGGGGGCCGGGGAGCGCGTTGCGCTCGTCTTCGAGGAGTTCGTCCAGACGGGCCTCGGCGGCCCGGGACGCCTGCGCCTGGGCGTTGGCCTCGGCCAGTGTCTCGGCCTGGCTGTCCTTGCCGGGCAGCTTGAGCGCGCGGATGAGGGGCGGGAGGGTGAGGCCCTGGAGGACGAGGGTGCCGATGACCGTGGTGAACGTCAGGAACAGGATCAGGTTGCGCCCGGGGAAGGGCTCGGAGTCGTCCATGGTGACCGGGATGGAGAAGGCGATGGCGAGCGACACCACCCCGCGCATCCCGGCCCAGGAGATGACGAAGGCGCCCTTCCAGGTCGGGTTGTCCTCTCGTTTGCGCACCCGCGCGGAGAGGATCCGGGGCAGGAAGGTCGCCGGGTACACCCAGATGAAGCGGGTGACCACGACCGCCAGGAAGACGGCCACCGCGTACCAGACGGCGTCCGCCACCGCGTACTCCCCGAGGCCGCGCAGGACCACCGGCAGCTGGAGGCCGATGAGGGCGAAGACGGCCGACTCCAGGACGAAGGCGACCATGCGCCACACGGCGTCCTCCTGGAGGCGGGTGGCGAAATCGACCTCCCACGCGCGGTGCCCGAGATACAGCGCCACGACGACGACGGCCAGCACCCCGGAGGCGTGCACCTGCTCGGCGACGGCATAGGCGGCGAACGGGATGAGCAGGGAGAGCGTGTTCTGGAGCAGCGCCTCCTTGAGGTGGATGCGCAGCCAGTGGAGCGGGAACATCAGCAGCACCCCGATGCCGATGCCGCCGACCGCCGCGATCACGAACTCGCCGATCCCGCCGGCCCAGCTCGCGCCCTCGCCGACCGCCGCCGCGACGGCGACCCGGTAGGCGGTGATCGCGGTGGCGTCGTTCACCAGCGACTCGCCCTGGAGGATCGTGGTGATCCGGGACGGCAGCCCCACCCGGCGCGCGACCGCCGTCGCGGCGACCGCGTCCGGCGGCGCCACCACCGCGCCCAGCACCAGCGCGGCGGTCAGCGGCAGCCCCGGCACGAGCAGATAGGCCGCGTATCCGACGGCGAGCGTCGCGAAGAGCACGTACCCGACGGACAGCAGCGCCACCGGCCGCCATTGCGCGCGCAGGTCGAGATAGGAGCTGTCGGTGGCGGCGGTGTGCAGCAGCGGGGGCAGCAGCAGCGGCAGCACGATGTGCGGGTCGAGGGCGTAGTCCGGGACACCGGGTACGTACGACACGGCCAGCCCCACCGTCACCAGCAGCAGCGGGGCGGGCACCGGGGTGCGCCGGCCGACCGCGGCGACCGCGGCGCTGCCCGCCACCAGCAACAGCAGCGGCATCACGTCCATACGCCATCCCCGCCCTTCGTTTGCGCGCGGTCACCCGCACACCCGTCGTAATCTGGCAATCATGAAACAGTGCACGCACGTCGACGCGCTGCCGCACCCGGAACCGGCTCCGCTCAGCGAGACCTGCCTGGAATGTCTCGCCGACGGCACCAACCCGGTGCAACTGCGGCTCTGCCTCTCCTGTGGCCACGTCGGCTGCTGCGACTCCTCGCCGCACCGGCACGCGACCGAGCACTACAAGGAATCCGGTCACGCGGTGATGCGGACCTTCGAGCCCGGCGAGAACTGGCGCTGGTGCTTCATCGATCATGTCCTGGTGTGATTCGCGGCCGACATCGTGTGATCCTTGGCCCTCACCATGTGATCCGGGACGGGTCCGGATCCGGGACGGTTCGACCGTCTGACGTCTGGGTACGTCAATGCGGCGCGCGCTCTTCCCATTTGGGCCCGCCACACCCCTAGCCACGGAGCGTATCCGAGGGTTTACTATGAGTGACAGCAAGGGGATGGGGTCACGGGGACAGCATCGTTGAGAGCGCGGTAGCGTCACCGCTGAACGACACATCGCGTTACCCCCCGGGGGGCGACCCTCGGCCCCGAACAGCTTGTACCACCTTGGAGGTGAGGGTGTCCCAGATCGCAGGCGAGCCCGCGACCCAGGACTTCGTGGAAGTCCGGCTGCCGGCCGCGGGTGCCTACCTGTCGGTGCTGCGGACGGCCACGGCCGGCCTCGCGGCCCGTTTGGACTTCACCCTGGACGAGATCGAGGACCTGCGCATCGCGGTGGACGAGGCCTGCGCGATCCTGCTCCAGCAGGCCGTGCCGGGCTCCGTGCTCAGCTGTGTCTTCCGGTTGGTCGACGACTCGCTGGAGGTCACCGTCTCGGCGCCGACCACGGACGGTCACGCCCCCGCGCGTGACACCTTCGCCTGGACCGTGCTGTCGGCCCTCGCGGGCAAGGTCTCCTCCGCGGTGGACGAGGACAAGACCGTTTCGATCAGCCTGTACAAACAGCGCGGCGCGGGACCCGGGCCGGCGTGAAGGACGGGGACGGGCCGGTGCGGGATGAGCGCGGCACACGGGAGCGTGCGGCCGAGGGCGCCACGGATGCCCCGGGCGGCTCCCGGCCCATGGCGGACGGCATCGGCATCGACGCCATCCCCGAGCAGGCCCGGCCGCACCCGGAGGACGTGTCCGGCGACGCCGCACGGACCGGCTCCCCGGGCGAGGGACGGAATCAGGAAGGTGCCGTGCAGAGCACATCTCTGCGGCGGCGGAGCGGGGTGTCCCCTGTCCGGGCTGACGCTGAGGCTCGGGGAAGGGCAACGGGCGGGACGATGAGCGAGCACGAGCGAAACTCCGAGCATGCCGCGCCGGGCGCGCAGAGCGCGCCGGTCACGCGGCACGACCCCCACGACCGCAGCGGGGCGCGTGCGATGTTCGTGGAGCTGCGCGAGCTGAAGGAGGGCAGCCCGGAGTACGCGGAGCTGCGCAATCGGCTGGTCCGGATGCATCTGCCGCTCGTGGAGCACCTCGCCCGCCGGTTCCGCAACCGCGGCGAGCCGCTGGACGACCTCACGCAGGTCGCCACGATCGGGCTGATCAAGTCCGTCGACCGTTTCGACCCGGAGCGCGGCGTGGAGTTCTCCACGTACGCCACGCCGACGGTCGTCGGCGAGATCAAGCGGCACTTCCGCGACAAGGGCTGGGCGGTGCGGGTCCCCCGCCGCCTCCAGGAGCTGCGCCTGGCGCTGACGACGGCCACGGCCGAGCTGTCCCAGTTGCACGGCCGTTCCCCCACGGTCCATGAGCTGGCCGAGAAGCTGGCGATCTCGGAGGAGGAGGTCCTGGAGGGCCTGGAGTCGGCCAACGCGTACTCCACGCTGTCCCTGGACGTCCCCGACACCGACGACGAGTCCCCCGCGGTCGCCGACACGCTGGGCGCGGAGGACGAGGCCCTGGAGGGCGTCGAGTACCGCGAATCCCTCAAGCCGCTTCTGGAGGATCTGCCTCCGCGCGAGAAGCGCATCCTGCTGCTGCGCTTCTTCGGCAACATGACCCAGTCCCAGATCGCCCAGGAGGTCGGCATCTCCCAGATGCACGTCTCCCGTCTGCTGGCCCGCACCCTGGCCCAGCTCCGGGAGAAGCTCCTGGTGGAGGAGTGACGGGGCGCGTACGCGGTTCCTCGCGCCCGTAGCCGACCGCTGGGGCGGGCTACTTCGGCTTCGCGTCGTCGGCCACCGCGCCCGGTCCCCGGATGTCCAGGGCGCGGGTCGTCTCCCCGTTCACGAGCAGGCCGAGGGCCACCACCGCCGCCGCCCCCAGGGCGATGCCCGCCGGGATGGCGGCGCTGTCGGTCCGGAGCAGGTTGTAGGCGACGGGCAGCGCGATGATCTGGGTGATGACGGCGGGGCCACGGCTCCAGCTGCGGCGGTTCAGCAGACCGCGGGCGGCGAGCAGCGGCAGCAGGGCGAGGACGACGAGGGTGAGACCGCCGGTGACGGCCTGCTGACGGTCGTCCGGGGCGCCCGCGAGCCCGAGGACGAGGATCCACACGCCACCGACGACGAGCGCGAGCCCTTCCAGGCCGGTCAGCGCCGCCGCGTACAGCAGCCGGCGAGGGCGGGGTGCGGTGGCTTCCGGCGTGGGATTCTGGTCACTGCTCACCCCAGCAGGGTAGCCCTCGGGGGGTACGCCGCCCGGTACGGCCCCTGGGCGTCCGGGCTGACGGCCGCCCCGGTCCCCTCCCCCATTCCCCTCCCCGGTCCCCGCCTAGCGGCTGGGAGCGGGTACCACGGAATAGGTACGCTGCAACCCATGCGTGCACTTCTCGTGGTCAATCCGGCGGCAACCACCACCAGCGCGCGCACGCGCGATGTGCTGATCCACGCGCTCGCGAGCGAGATGAAGCTGGAAGTGGTCACCACCGAGTACCGCGGCCACGCCCGCGACCTGGGCCGCCAGGCGACGGACAGCGGCAATATCGACCTGGTGGTGGCGCTCGGCGGCGACGGCACGGTCAACGAGGTCGTCAACGGCCTGCTGCACTCCGGCCCCGACCCGGACCGGCTGCCCGGCCTCGCGGTGGTCCCCGGCGGCTCCACCAATGTCTTCGCCCGCGCCCTGGACCTCCCCAACGACGCCGTCGAGGCCACCGGCGCCCTGCTGAACGCCCTGCGCGAGGGCACGGAGCGCACGGTCGGCCTGGGCCTCGCCGCCGGCACGCCGGGCACGGAGGACGAGGCGGTGCCGTCCCGCTGGTTCACCTTCAACTCGGGGCTCGGTTTCGACGCCGGGGTCGTGGGGCGGGTCGAACAGCAGCGCGAGCGCGGCAGGAGGTCGACGCACGCGCTGTATGTGCGCCAGGTGGTACGCCAGTTCCTGGGCGAGCCCAGCCGCCGGCACGGTTCCATCACCTTGGAGCGGGCCGGTGAGGATCCGGTGTCCGATCTGGTGGTGTGCATAGCGTCGAACACCGCGCCCTGGACGTTCCTGGGCAATCGCCCGATGTACGCGTCGCCTAAGGCGTCGTTCGATACCGGCCTCGATGTCTTCGCTCTCAGCCGGCTGTCCACCGCCGCGGTTGCCCGATATGGCACACAATTGCTCACTTCATCCCCCGAGCGGGGACCGCATGGCAAGCATGCCCTCTCACTGCACGACTTGGACCAGTTCACCTTGCATTCGAAGGTGCCATTGCCGCTTCAGATGGACGGTGACCACCTGGGGCTCCGTACCAGCGTGACGTTCACAGGTGTACGCCGTGCACTGCGTGTGATTGTGTGAGCAGAAGGGGCTAAAGTCCTTTCACTCGAACGTTTAGGCCAGGGTCCACCCCATGGAAGTACGGCTGTGATGTAGTCGACACCGAGGAATCAAAAAAAACTTTCCAGAAGGGGTTGTATCCGCCGCTGAGGTTTGCGAGTCTCTACGTGGCGATCGAGACGGCCCGCAACACCGGCCTCCACAGATCACCGGAACCCCTCTTCAAACCCACAGGACCACGCCAGGGAAACCTGACGGTCGGCCCTTCCCTTGTTGAGGGATTCGTGAAAGCGTTCACATTCACAAGCAATCAGTACGTAATACCAAGGAGAGGTAGCAGCCATGGACTGGCGTCACAACGCCGTTTGCCGCGAGGAAGACCCCGAGCTCTTCTTCCCCATCGGCAACACCGGTCCTGCGCTGCTGCAGATCGAGGAAGCCAAGGCCGTCTGCCGTCGCTGCCCGGTTATCGAGCAGTGCCTGCAATGGGCGCTTGAGTCCGGTCAGGACTCCGGCGTCTGGGGTGGTCTCAGCGAGGACGAGCGCCGCGCCATGAAGCGCCGCGCCGCCCGCAACCGGGCCCGTCAGGCCTCCGCCTGACCTACCCACCCCGTACGACAGCCTGAGCTTGGCGGCGCGTACAGCGAGTACGCAACTCCCGCCCCCGAGCCGCAGCGCGCAGTACCCCCGATGCGCATGGGCCCCGGGGGGGGTTGCCGGGGGGGGGGGGGGTGGGGGTGGGGGGGGTGTGGGTTGGGGGGGGGTGGGGGGGGGGGGTGTTGGCAGAGGGGGGGGGCGCGCCGG
>NZ_JBHYUG010000053.1:47371-54464 GCF_042749375.1 Streptomyces sp. NPDC059477
CGGGGGCCAGAGAGACCGAGCCACACCCCCCCCCCCCCCCCGACGCGCCCCCACCCCCCGAGGCCGCGCGCCCCCGCCTCGGTGACCGCGCCGGCGGGGTTCTTTGCGTTCGGGGCTTTGTGTGTTCGGGGCTCTTGGTGACTGGGGTTCTTCGCATCTGGGCTCGGCTCGCCGGGCCCAGGCAGCTTCTGCCGGTACGCCCTGCGCTGCCTGTGCGCCCTCTGCTACTTGTGCGCCCGTACCGGGATGTCCAGGATCACCTGGGTGCCGCGGTCCGGGGCCGGGACCATGTCGAAGCTGCCGCCCAACTCGCCCTCCACCAGTGTCCGGACGATCTGGAGGCCCAGGTTCCCCGAGGTGTGCGGGTCGAAGCCGGGCGGCAGGCCCACCCCGTCGTCCTGGACCGTGACCAGCAGACGGGCCTGTTTTGTCGTACCGCCACGGACCGCCGAGACCTCGACCGTGCCGGTGTCGCCCTCCTTGAAGCCGTGTTCCAGGGCGTTCTGGAGCACCTCGGTGAGCACCATGGCCAGCGGGGTGGCCACCTCCGCCTCCAGGATGCCGAAGCGGCCGGAGCGGCGGCCGGCGACCTTGCCGGGCGAGATCTCGGCGACCATGGCGAGCACCCGGTCGGCGATCTCGTCGAACTCCACGCGCTCGTCGAGGTTCTGGGAGAGCGTCTCGTGCACGATGGCGATCGAGCCGACCCGGCGGACCGCCTCCTCCAGGGCGGCGCGTCCGCGCTCGGACTCGATCCGGCGGGCCTGGAGCCGCAGCAGGGCGGCCACCGTCTGGAGGTTGTTCTTCACCCGGTGGTGGATCTCCCGGATGGTGGCGTCCTTGGTGATCAACTCGCGCTCGCGGCGACGCAGTTCGGTGACATCGCGCAGCAGCACCAGCGAACCGGTACGGGTGCCCTTCGGCTTGAGCGGGATCGTACGGAACTGGATCACCCCGTCGCGGGCCTCGATCTCGAAGGAGCGGGGGGCCCAGCCGCTGGCGACCTTGGCGAGCGCCTCGTCGACCGGGCCACGGGTGGGGGCGAGTTCGGCGGTCGTACCGCCCAGGTGGTGGCCCACGAGGTCGGCGGCGAGGCCGAGGCGGTGGTAGGCCGAGAGCGCGTTCGGGGAGGCGTACTGGACGATGCCGTCGGCATCGACCCTGATCAGGCCGTCGCCGACGCGCGGCGAGGCGTCCATGTCGACCTGCTGGTCGGCGAACGGGAAGGAGCCGGCCGCGATCATCTGCGCGAGGTCGGAGGCGCTCTGGAGGTACGTCAGCTCCAGGCGGCTCGGGGTGCGCACGGTGAGCAGGTTGGTGTTGCGGGCGATGACGCCGAGGACGCGTGACTTGCGGCGCACCGGGATCGACTCGATGCGCACCGGGACCTCCTCGCGCCACTCGGGGTCGCCCTCGCGCACGATCCGGCCCTCGTCGAGCGCCGCGTCCAGCATCGGGCGACGGCCGCGCGGGACGAGATGGCCGACCATGTCGTCCTGGTAGGAGGTGGGGCCGGTGTTGGGGCGCATCTGGGCCACGGAGACATAGCGTGTGCCGTCGCGGGTGGGCACCCACAGAACCAGGTCGGCGAAGGAGAGATCGGAGAGCAGCTGCCACTCCGAGACCAGCAGATGGAGCCACTCCAGGTCGGAGTCGTCGAGGGCGGTGTGCTGGCGGACCAGCTCGTTCATGGAGGGCACGCTGCGAGCGTACCCGGGGGCCTGTGAGCCGCCGAAATGTACGGCCCTGTGCCAGGGGCTCATCGATGTCCCCCGGTGTGGGGTAGGGGCGCGGGGTGCGCGGTGGGTGTGGGGGGCGCGATCTGCACGGGGTGCGGGGTGGGTGCGGGGTGCGCCATGGGTGGCGGGGAGATCGGTGGGGCCGGACGGGGTGTGGCGTCCGGCGGGAGGGGCGCGTCCGGTGAGGGAGTGGCGGCCGGCAGGGGACACGCGTCCGGTGAGGGAGTGGTGGCCGACAGGGGACACGCGCCCGGTGAGCGCGCGGTGTCCGGGAAGCGGACGGCAGGATCCGGCGCGCGAGGGGCATCCGGCGCGCGAGGGGCATCCGGTGGGTGAAGGATGTCCGGTGGGCGAAGGGCGTCCGGTGGGTGAGCCGGGCCGGGAGACACCCGCGGGCCGCGGCGCCTGAGAGGGACCCTCAACCCTCCCGGCACCGCAGCCCGGAGCAACAACGGCCGTGGGGTGTGCGGTCCCGGTCGGCCGAAGGATGAGGATCCGGGGCAGTCAGGGCAGAGAGCACCGGTTCCTCGGTCCGTCTTCCTGTGCGGGGAAGACGGAGGCTTGTAGGCGATTGGCTGGGCAATCGGCTGTGCGGTCGACCCTACGATCGACCCGGTCCCCGTCTCGCGGGGTTCCCCACTTCCAGCATTGTGGACTAGACCACTCCGCGTGTCCATGAGTCGGGGGCGGCGAATTGTTGGAGGCTGTTGGTTGTTGACGCCTGGCAGCCTAACCCGCCGACGTCAACCACGGGGCCAGTTGGTCAGGGCGATTTCGACGAGCGCCTCCAGTTCCTCGCGGCTCGCGCCGTCGCGCGCCTGCTGCGACATGCCCTGGATCATGGCCCCGGTGAACCGGGCGAGCGCGGAGGTGTCCGTTCCGGCGGGCAGCTCGCCGGCCGCGACGGCCGCCGCGAAACGGCGCTCGAAGCCGGCGATGTCGGCGTTGCGCCGGTCCCGCAGCGATGCCTCGACGTCCGGGCTGGTGCAGTTGGTGGCGGCGTGCACATAGAGACAGCCGCGGGGGTGGCCGGGCTCGGTGTAGACGACGGCGGCCTCCTTCAGCACTCGCTCGACGGCGGCCCGCGCGGTGGGCTCCTCGGCGAGCGCGGTGGCGCCGAAGGATCCGTACTTCTTGTCGTACTCGACCACGACCTCGTCGAACAGGGCGCGCTTGTCGCCGAACGCCGCGTAGAGGCTGGGGGCCCCGATACCCATCTCGCGGGTGAGGTCGGAGACCGAGGTGGCCTCGTAGCCCTGGGCCCAGAACGCCATCAGGGCTTTCTCCAGGGCGGTCGAACGGTCGAAGGAGCGGGGGCGGCCCCGGCGGCGGGGGGCGGGCGGGGCCGACGCGCCGTTCGGGGCGGTGTCCGGGGTCTTGGCGGGGTGCTCGGTACTCACCATGGGTCTATTTTATAGCGGGTGCTAGAGAAATGTCGGCGGGGTGGTGTACGGTTTTTCTGTAGCGATCGATAGGGAATGATTGCCGGGAAGCCCTGATCGGCGGGACGGACGGCTGGGTGGCTGCGGTGACGGCTGCGATGGCCGGCATCGCTGGTGATGGGTGTCATGGGGTCTGGAGGGGCCGGCATGGGTGTGCTCGGGGGCAGGACGGCGTTGGTGACGGGGGCGAGCCGGGGTATCGGGCGGGCTGTGGCCGATCGGCCGGCGCGGGTCGGGGCGCGGGTCGGGGGGCATGACGGCAGGGACGAGGAAGCGGCGAAGGACACGGTGGCCGCGATCGAGGCGACGGACGAGGAGATGTACGACCGAGCGCACGCGGTCAACGCCAAGGCGCCCTTCTTCGTCATCAAGCACGGCCCGGGCCGGCTGCGCGATCAGGGGTGGATCGTGAATGTGACGGCGGGGACGGACGCGACGATACCCGCCATCGCCGCGACCCATATGGCCATGGGCGCGGTGACGGCCTTGACCCGTTCACTGGCCGCCGAGCCGGCCCCGAGAGGCATCACGGCGAATTCGGTCGCGCCTGGGTACATCGACACCGACCTGACCCGCGAGGTGCTCGCCGACCCGGAGGTGCGGGCGCACGCCGAGTCAGTGTCGGTGTTCGACCGGGTGGGGACGGCGACGGAGGTCGCGGATGTGGTGGCGTTCCTGGCGTCGCCGGATGCGCGGTGGGTCACCGGGCAGCATCTGGACGCGACGAGGGGGGATCGCCGCTCGCCCGGTAGACCGGAGGGGGTGGCTGCCGTGCGGGGTCAGTGGGTCTCCGTGACCTTGGCCAGGGCGCGCGGGGCGTCGGGGTCCTGGCCGCGGGCGATGGTGACCTCGTAGGCGAGGAGTTGGAGGGGGATGATCTCCAGCACGGGCTGGACCTCCTCCGCGACGCCCTCGGTGGGCAGTACGAACCCGGCCGAGGCGCGCTCGACCTGGGCAGCGGGGCCGATGACGACGAGGTCGGCGCCCCGGCCGCGCAGCCGGTCGAGGACGGGCTGGAGAGCTTCACCGCCCTTGCCGTCGGTGACGACCGCGATGACCGGGGAGACGTTGTCGACCATGGCGAGCGGGCCGTGCACCAGATCGGCGCCGGAGTAGGAGAGGGCGGGGATGTAGCTGGTCTCCATGAGCTTGAGGGCGGCTTCCTTGGCGGTGGGGTAGCCGTAGCCGCGGGAGGTGATGACCATGCGTTCGGCGAAGCGGTAGCGGGCGGCGAGGGCACGGATCTCGTCTTGCCGGGCGAGGAGTTGTCCGGCGAGGTCCGGGAGCACCTCGGCGGCGGTGCCGTCGCCGCCGCGCAGGCCCTCGACGAAGAGGTAGAGGGCGAGGAGGGAGGCGGTGTAGGTCTTGGTCGCGGGGAGCGCCTTCTCGGGGCCGGCCAGGATGTCGATGTGGTACTCGGAGACGGCGGCGAGCGGTGAATCGGGGTTGTTGGTCACGGCGAGGGTGACGGCACCGGCCTCGCGGGCCGCCCGGGTGGAGGCCACCAGGTCGGGCGAGCCGCCGGACTGGCTGACGGTGAGGACCAGGACATCGGTGAGGTCGGGGCGGGCGCCGTAGGCGGTGGTGGTGGACATGGAGGTGAGCCCGCAGGGCAGGCCGAGGCGGATCTCCAGGAGGTACTTGGCGTAGAGGGCGGCGTTGTCGGAGGTGCCGCGGGCGGCCAGCAGGACGAAACGGGGCTTGCGGGCGGCGATCTCGTGGGCGACCTGCCGGATGGCCGGGGCGCCGTCCGCCAGAATCCGCCGCAGCACGGCAGGCTGCTCGGCCATCTCACGGGCCATGATCCGTCCGGGGACGTCGCCGCGGGGTTGGGGGGTGGTGGCGGTCATGCGGGGTCCCTCCGGGGGTTTGGGGGTGGTGTTGGGAGTTGGGGTTCTGTTCGGGATGGGGGTGCGTGGGGGGGGGCTTGTGCCGGGTGCGGGGGCCGAAGTCGGTGCCGGTGCGGATGTCCGTGGCGGTGCGGGAGTCCATGGCGGTGCAGGTGTTGGCTCCGGTGCGGGTGCGAGCGCTGATGCCGGTGCGGGTTCTTGTACGGGTGTCGGTACCCGAGTCGGTGTCGGTGCGAGTGTCGGTGCCCGAGTCGGTGTCGGTGCGGGTGTCGGTGGCAGTGCCGGTGCAAGTGTCTGTGGCGGCGCTGGCGCGGGCGCTGATGCCGGAGCAGGTGTCGGCCCCGGACTTGGGCCGCCTCTGGTGCGGGCTCTGGTGTCGGTGCCGTTGCTCGTGCGGCGCTTGGTGTCGGGGGCGCCCTTCGTCCAGCGCGTGATGGCCGGGCCAGCCGCCCTTCATGCGGCACTTGGTATCGGGGCCGTGCCTCGTCCGGCCTTGGGTGTCGGGGGCGCCCTCGGTGGAGCGCGTGATGCCGGGGCCGCTCCTCGTACAGCGCGTGATCTCGGGGCCGCCCTCGTACGGCCTCGGTGTCGGGGCCGCCTTTCGTCCAGCGCGTGGTGTCGGAGCCGCTCCGCATACGGGATTCGGTGTCCATGGCGCTCCTCGGCGGGCTCTGATGTCCAGGCCGGTGTCGGCCTGGCGGCTCGTCCAGAAACCTCGTCGTACGACCTCAGTGTCCCGGGTCCCCGATCTCTGGGCCCATCGGCCCGCAGGGCCGTCAGACCGCAGGACCCCGAGGCCGCAGGACCGCCAGACCGCAGGGCTCCAAGGGCTGTGGGCCCTGGAGCCGTCTAGCCACAAGGCGCTGGAGCCCACGGTCCTGGCGTCTCGCCGCCCCGGAGCCCCCACGGGTGCCGCGACCCGCGGCTGTGCGGCTCGCCCGAACCCCCGCCCCGGCGCACTCGCGGCCCCACGCCCTCGCGATCTCGCCCCCGCCCCGCCCGCCCCCGCCGGAGGCGCCACGCAGAGGGCCGGGTGTTATTTCGGCGGGGTTCGCTCAGCCCGTGCGGGGTGGGTGTGGGGGGACCGGTGTGTGCCTGGGATGGGAGGGCGGGGCCTGGTAGATTGGTCTAAACCACACGATCCGATTTCGGGTTTTCCGCGTCTCCCTTCGAGTCCCCTCTTCAGAACGGCAGGACCAGCGTGGAAGTTGTCATCGTTCCGGATGCCGCGGCGGGCGGCGAGCTGATCGCCGAGGCCATGGCGCAGTTGCTGCGGCAGACGCCGGACGCCCTGCTCGGGGTGGCCACCGGCTCGACGCCGCTGCCCGTCTACCAGGCGCTGGCGGGCAAGGTGCGCTCCGGTGCCGTGGACGCCTCGCGGGCGCGGATCGCACAGCTCGACGAATATGTGGGGCTGCCGGCCGAGCACCCCGAGTCGTACCGTTCGGTGCTGCGGCGTGAGGTGCTGGAGCCGCTGGGGATCGGAATGGCCGCGTTCATGGGGCCGGACGGCACGGCGGAGGACATTCCGGGGGCCTGCACGGCGTACGACAAGGCGCTGGGCGAGGCCGGTGGGGTGGATCTGCAACTGCTGGGGATCGGAACGGACGGGCACATCGGGTTCAACGAGCCGTGTTCGTCGCTGGCCTCGCGGACCCGGATCAAGACGCTGACGGAGCAGACGCGGGTGGACAACGCGCGGTTCTTCGACGGGGACATCGAGCAGGTGCCGTATCACGTGATCACACAGGGGATAGGGACGATCCTGGAGGCACGGCATCTGGTGCTGCTGGCCACGGGTGAGGGCAAGGCGGACGCGGTGGCGGCGACGGTGGAGGGGCCGGTGGCGGCGGTGTGTCCGGCGTCGGCGCTCCAACTGCATCCGCACGCGACGGTCGTCGTGGACGAGGCGGCGGCGTCCAAGCTGAAGCTCGCGGACTACTTCCGGCACACCTTCGCCCACAAGCCCGGGTGGCAGGGGATCTAGCGGATCCAGCGGATCCAGCGGTCCTGCGCGGAGTCGCGCACAAGGCAGAGGTGCCGGTCACCCCAGGACCCGGGG
>NZ_JBHYUG010000053.1:54474-58132 GCF_042749375.1 Streptomyces sp. NPDC059477
TGGGTGGCTTCGAGCGGCCCGCCGGGGGCGCGCCCGGCCCCCCCCCCCCCCCCCGCGCCCCCCCCCCCGCGCGCCCCCCCCCCCCCCCCCACCTTTCGGTTCACACCTCGGCTTGAAGTCCGTTCGCCTTCGGCTCGTACGCCCTGGAGGGGCACGGGGAACTGCGCGACCAGCCCCCGCTCACCCACCCGCGCCCGCACCCGGCGACGCAGGCTCAGGCCCCCGCGACCGCCCCCACGATCGCCTCCGCCGCAGCCCGCCCGCACACCCGCGCCGCCCCGTGCGTGGCGATGTGGAGAGCCCCCCTCGGGGGTGCCTGCGGGACGCCCATTTCCACCACGATCGTGTCGGGGCGCGAGGCCAGGACCGTGGTGAGGGCGTCGGACATCCACTCATGGCGATGCTCGTCGCGGACCACGGCGACCAGCGGGCGCTCCCCGGCAGCCGCGAGGATGTCCCCGGCGGCGTCGGCGTCCGTGTAGGTCGCGGACCGCGTGCCCGGCAGCAGTTCGGCCAGGTCGGCGACCGGACCCCACGGCGTCTCGTCGCCCACGGCGATATTGGCGACCGGCGCGAAGAGCGCCACGTACGGCGCTGTGGTCAAAGGGGAGAAACCTTCCGCCGCCGTCACCTTCAACGCCCTGCGCGCAGCCGTCAGACCGATGTCCCGAGGGACGGAAGCGGCCCCGGCGCCAGACTCGGCAAAGCCCTGCGCGGAGCCGTTCCGGGTCCAGCGGGCCAGGGCGCGCACCCGCTCGGCGGCGTCCGCGAGCCGTTCCTCCGGAAGGTCGCCCGAACGGACCGCGGCCACGATGGCATCGCGCAGCCGCCATACCGTCTCGTCGTCGGCGAGGCCGCCGCCCACACAGATCGCGTCGGCACCGGCGGCCAGCGCGAGGACGGTGCCGCGCTCGATGCCGTAGGGGCCGGAGATGGCCTGCATCTCCACGGCGTCCGTGACGATCAGGCCGTCATGGCCGAGTTCGCGGCGCAGCAGACCGGTCAGGATGCCCGATGACAGCGTTGCCGGGCGGTCCGGGTCCAGCGCCGGGACCAGGATGTGGGCGCTCATCACCGCGAGGCTGCCGGCCGCGATGCCCGCCCGGAAGGGGGCGAGGTCGCGGACGGCGAGCACCTCGGCGTCGACGTCGATGCGCGGCACGGCGTGGTGGGAGTCGACGGAGGTGTCCCCGTGGCCCGGGAAGTGCTTGACGCAGGCCGCCACGCCCGCGGCCTGGAGGCCCTGGACGTAGGCGGCGGTGTGCCGGGCGACCAGCTCGGGGTCGGCGCCGAAGGAGCGGACCCCGATCACCGGGTTGTCGGCGTTGGAGTTGACGTCGGCGGACGGCGCCCAGTTGAAGTTGACGCCGCACTCGGCGAGCCGTCGGCCGAGTTCGTGGGCCACGTCCCGGGTGAGGGCGGGGTCGTCGACCGCGCCGAGGGCGTGGTTGCCGGGGAAGGAGGAGCCCGTACGGACCTCCAGGCGGGTGACGTCGCCGCCCTCCTCGTCGATCGCGACGAGGACGTCGTCGCGTTCGGCGCGCAGTTGGGCGGTGAGCGCCGCCAGTTGCTCGGGCGAGGCGACATTGCGGCCGAACAGGCCCACCGAGGCGAGGCCCTCGCCGAGCCGGCGCAGCAGCCAGTCGGGGGCGGTGGTGCCGGGGAAGCCGGGCTGGAGGACCGTCAGGGCGTCACGCGTGAGCGTGTCGGTTTCGCTGGCGATGGTCGTCACGGTGGGCGTTATCCCTTCACGGCGCCCGCGGTCAGGCCGCCGACGACCTTGCGCTGGAGGTAGAGGAAGAGGACGAGGATGGGGATCGCGAACAGCGTGGAGGCTGCCATGGTGGCGCCCCAGTCATTGCCGAAGACGCTCTGGAAGCTGCTCAGCCACAGCGGCAGCGTCTGCGCGTGGGCTTCCTTGTTGACGACCAGGACGAGCGGGAACTCGTTCCAGGCGGTGATGAAGCCGAACATCGAGGTGGCCATCAGGCCGGGCGCGAGCAGCGGGAAGATGACCTTGCGGAACGCCTGGGCACGGGTGCAGCCGTCGACCATGGCGGACTCCTCCAGCTCCTTCGGCACGGCGGCGACGAAGCCGCGCAGCGTCAGGATGGTGAAGGGCAGGATCATCATCGTGTAGAAGAGCGTCAGCGGGACCAGGCTGTTCAGCATCGACGCGTCACGCACGATCATGTAGATCGCGATGATCATGACTTCCCAGGGCGCCATCTGCGCCATCATGAAGCCGACGATGAAGCCGCGCCGCCCCTTGAACCGCATCCGGGCCAGCGCGAAGGACGCGGCGAGCGCGATCATCAGCGAGAAGGAGACCGCGAGGATGGTGACGATGAACGAGTTGGTGACGAACGTCCAGAAGTTGTCCGCCGAGACCGCGGTCTTGAAGTGGTCGAAGGTGACGTCGGTCGGGAACCAGACCGGGTTCTCGGAGATGATGTCGCCGGTCGGCTTGAACGCCGTGGAGAACATCCAGTACACGGGGAAGACGAAGCCGATGAACAGGATGATGGCCGTGACATTGGGCCACACTCGGCCGAAGAGCGTGCGATTCACAGCTCCCCCTCCTCCTCTTGCTTGAGCACGAGCCGCAGGTAGTAGGCGGTGATACCGAGCAGGATCAGGATGGTCAGTACGGCGATCGCCGCGCCCATGCCGTAGTGCTGGTTACCGACGCCCTCGACGTAGGCGTAGACGGGCAGGATCTCGGTGAGCCGGTCGGGGCCACCACCGTTGAAGGTGAAGACCTGCACGAACGCCTTGAAGACCCAGATGACCTCAAGGAACGTGGTGGCGTAGAGGAAGGGGCCCAGGAACGGCATGGTGACCGTGGTGAAGCTGCGCCAGGCGCCGGCTCCGTCCAGGGCGGCGGCCTCGTACAGCTCGCCGGGGATGGTGGTGGTGGCCGCGTAGAGGTTGAGCGCGACGAAGGGGATGGACATCCAGACGATCAGCACGGTGACGACGAAGAACGTCGACATCTGGCTGCTGGTCCAGCTGTAGTCGGCCATGGAGTGCCAGCCGAGCTTGTCCAGGACCCAGTTGACGACGCCGAAGCGCTGGGCGAAGAGCCACTGGTAGACGGTGGTGGCGGCGACCACGGGCATGGCCCAGGTCAGCACCAGGCCGATCAGCAGGGTGATCCGCATCTTCTTGCCCAGCCGGGCGAGCAGCAGACCGATGAGCGCGCCGATGACCATGATCAGGGCGACATTGACCGCTGTGAACAGGATCGAGCGAAGGGTGACCCGCCAGAAGTCCTCTCCGGTCAGGGTCTCCTTGTAGTTGTCGAGGCCGTTCCACTCGGTGGCGCGCTGGATGAGCTGCGCCATGTTGAGGTTCTGGAAGGACAGCAGAAGGTCCTTCAGCAGCGGCCAGCCCAGCAGCAGCACGGTGGCCACGATGGCCGGCAGCAGCAGCAGATAGGGCGCGAGGTCGCCGCTGCGCTTCTTGGGTCTGCCGGGTACTCCGCCATCGGTCTTCCGGATCGGTACCTGATCCGAGGGCGGCCGTTCGGTCTGCACGGTCATGCTCGCGATCTCTCTTCTCGACCTAGCCGAACGCGGGGTGGGGGGGGGTAAGGTGGGGGGGGGGCCGCCCGGCGGGGGGGCGGAGTGTGTGAGGTGTGGGGGAGCGCGGGGTG
>NZ_JBHYUG010000054.1:0-3528 GCF_042749375.1 Streptomyces sp. NPDC059477
CCGGCTCAAGCAGAACAAAGCCCTCGCCACCCGCTACGACAAACGAGCCCACCACTACCAAGCCCTGGTCACCCTCGCCTGCCTGCGACTATGGCCCCCCACCTGACACTGCGGACACGCCCTAGGCGGCGTACCAGCGGCCCGCGTACTCGCCGAAGGTCTCCAGGCCGAGCGCCGGGTCACGCCAGTCGCCGCGCTGGTACTTGTTCTCGGCCTCGCTTGCGGCGCGCTGGGCTTCGCCCTTGGTCGCGAACTTGATCGTCTTGCCGTTCTCGTCGACGACCGTGAGGTGTCTGCCGGGCTCGGTCTTGTACCGACCGCGCCAGTAGTTTCCGCGCTTCTCCGCGAAACCCACGTTTCTTCTCCCTCCCCTCGTCGAGCTATGCGGCGGTCCCGAAGCGGCTCTGGCGGGCTCGGCGAGGCAGCCGGGCGCGGAGCCGGGACGTGGGCACAGCAGCGGGCGAGGAGGAAGTGGGAGGACTGAGCGGCGATGCGGCCGACACTCGCTGCTGCGGGACGGCGGGGCGAGCCTCGTGCATACGGATCATCTCCGCGAGGTGCTCAGCGGTGAAGCGGTAGGCGCGGCCGACGCGGGTGAAGGGAATGAGCCGTCGACGGGCGCGATCCTTGACCCACCAGGCGGAGCAGCCGAGGAAGGCGGCGACCTCCTCCGGGAGGTAGAGACGCGGCAGAGCGGCGTCAGAGTTCAGGGCAGGGGGTATCGCCTGTCGGCGCAAAGGGGGTGTCCTGTTCTGGCCAGGTGGTGTGGGGCGGCAACCCCGGCCTGGCCGGTCGATCGTTAGGGATGGCGTGGTGTGTTGCCCGCGCCTGGGGTTTGCAGAACCAGGCTGGGCGTTGAGGAGGGGCTACTCCTCGGGGGAACCGGCGTGGCCGGTGTCGGGCCTCGGGCCTCCGGGGGTGGGCCCGTGCGTGGCGAGGTTGGCCTGCATGAACGCTTCGGCGATGGCGTTGGAGACCATGACCTCGGCCTCTTCGCTGATGTCGGGATGTTCGGCGATGTACGCGTCGAAGGCGTCGCGGGCCTGGGTGAAGGCGTGGTTCGCTCGCTGGGTCTCCCGGTGGGCGGCCACGACGTCGTCGATGAGTTCCATGGCGCGGGCCTTGGCCGCGAGCCTCGGAGGGCCGACGAGGTTGCGCAGGGAGACGCCGAAGACCTCGGCGAACCCGATGGCCTCGTCGAGGTTGATCCGGCGTTTGCGATTCTCGATCCGCCAGACCGCCGACGGGTTCATGTCGAAGCCGGCCTCGTTGAGGCGGTCGGACAGGGCGTTGGTGCTCCACCCACGGGCCTCACGCTCCAGCTTGATCCGGACCGCGACGTTCTCCTCGCCACTGAGCAGAACGCCCTCTTGGCCGTCGTCCACCGTGAACACGTCCTTCCATGCGTGCAGGGCTGACCGTTCCCGGCTACCCCACAACCGCAACATGGATTCTGCGAGATGCAGAATACTACTGCGATTCGCAATTCCTGTGACATGCTTGCAGGGCAGGACACGACCACGCCGACGAAGAAGCCCCCCGATGCCATCGGCACCAGGGGGCTCAAGCGCAAACCTCTCAACCGCCATCCCTAGCGATCGACCCGCGAGGCCGGGATTGCCGTCCCATATGGCCCGCGAGCAGAGGAGCTGAAGCCCAGTATGACCGACTCTCAGCCGAACACGCCATCCCTCGCCCAAGCCGCTGCCGCGAGGTCTGCACTATGGCATCCCGTCGCCGTCCCCGGTCAGCCGGGCAGCACCACTCCGGCCGAGCCCACCCGCAGTGAGAAGCCCGAGGCGAACGGCCATGTCGAGCCGCTGTCCGAGGGCGCGCGGATTCTGTCTGACCTCCGGGGGCAGGTCAAGCGGTTCGTGGTGCTCCCGAGCGAGGAGGCGGTGACCGCGGTCACCCTGTGGGTGGCGGCCACCCACCTACAAACCGCGTGGCAGCACGCACCCCGCCTCGCGGTGGTCGGACCGGCGAAGCGGTGCGGCAAGTCGCGACTCCTGGACGTGGTGACCGAGACCGCGCACTCACCGCTGATCACGGTCAACGCCAGCCCGGCGGCCATCTTCCGGTCGATCACCGAGAACCCGCCGACCCTGCTGGTCGACGAGGCCGACACCCTCTTCGGCACCCTCAAGGCCGCCGAGCGCAACGAGGACCTGCGCGGCCTCCTCAACGCCGGTCACCAGCGCAACCGCCCCACCCTGCGAGTGACCGGCCCCGAACACAAGCCGGTCAAGTTCCCCACCTTCGCCATGGCCGCCCTCGCCGGCATCGGCGACCTTCCCGACACGATCATGGACCGCTCCGTCGTCGTCCGGATGCGCCGCCGGGCAGCCGGTGAGACCGTGGCCGCCTTCCGCACCGGCCGCGACACCCCCGCCCTCAACGCGATACGCGACCGCCTCACCGCGTGGCTCCACCCCCAGCACGCACAGGCAATGGACATGGAACCGGTCATGCCGGTCGAAGACCGCGCCGCCGACACCTGGGAACCCTTGATCATCGTCGCCGACCTCGCCCAGGGCGAATGGCCCACCCTCGCTCGTGCCGCCTGCCGGACCATGACCGCCCATGAGGCCGGGCAGGACGAGGACGGAGCTCTGCGCACCCGGATCCTGACCGACATCCGCCGCGTCTTCGCCGCCGAAGGCGACCCGGCCTCACTGCGCACCGGTCGCCTCATCGAACAGCTCAACGCCGACCCCGAAGCCCCCTGGGCCGAATACGGACCCCACAGGCTGACCCCGCGCGGTCTGCAACTGCTCCTGAAGGACTACGGGATCAGCTCGGCAAACCACCGCTTCCCCGGCGGAAGCCAGGCCAAGGGCTTCGCCCGCCACCAGTTCACCGACGCCTGGAACCGCTACTGCCCCACACCAGCCCTGAAGCAGGAACCCGCCGAGCCCGGCGCGTAACCCGTATCGACCCGTCCCACCCGTACCTGCCCTGACCAGCAACGGGACGACTGGGACGACTCACCACACCCCAGCCCGGAACACAACCACACCCGCTTGGTCCGCCGGACCGGACCACCGGACCAGGCACGGACCGGACCGCGGACCAGATGTGTACGGACAAAAGTGGTCCGCACGGACCGGACCGGTCCGCGGACCACACATTCCGCAGGTCAACGCGATGCGCTCCGTTCTTGGTCCGCGAGACCACCACCCTGGTCCGCAAGGCTGCGGACCATCTCCGCCATCGCGGACCACACACCGGACCAAGACGACCAGCCACTGGACCACCTGTGGTCGTCCGCTCCGGCCAGTCTCCCGAAGCCGGTCTCCCGCCCCTCACCGACGCCGCCACCAACCGACCCGACCTTCGGCCCGCCCAGCCCTTCAATGACCGCCGCACGGAAAAGGCCCACATGCCCGTCCAGCACAGCGAACGCACCATCGAGCAGCAAGAGGTGACCACACCCACAGCAACCAGCGCAGCAAGGTATGGCGTGGGGGGGGGGGGCCGTCGGGCGGGGCAGCCCTCCCGCACGCTCGCGCGGCGCGGTGGGGGGAG
>NZ_JBHYUG010000054.1:3538-34011 GCF_042749375.1 Streptomyces sp. NPDC059477
GTCCAAGGGCCGGTCCAACGCGAACTCCTCCGCCCCGGGGGTGGCGGAGGAGTTCGGGCACCAGGGGGTGCCTGCGCAGGAGAAGGCCGTCGATGGCGGAGGTGACGCCGCCCTGCGTCGCGTCGCCCGACGTCGTGATCGCGAGGAGGCCCAGCGCAAGGAACGAGTCGATGTCCGCTACAGCGTCGGTGAGAAAGCCCGGATCGTCGGCAAGGCTCGCGAGCTGGAGATAGCTGGCGCGCACTTCGTCGATGCCGTGGTCATGGCCTACCTTGACGGAGAACTCGCAAGCGGCCTGCCCGGACAGCGCACCAGCCTCGACGACCGCCTCGACCGGCTCGACGCCCTGCGTACCGAGGTGGCCCGTACCGGAAACAACGTCAACCAGATCGCCCGCCGGCTGAACACCGGAGGCGTTCCCCACCCTGGGGACACCGCACTCCTTGACCGCGCCCAGCAGACCCTCGGCACTGTGCGCGCCACTATCGCCGAGGTCGCCGGGGTCATGAACGAGACCGTCTCCACGGAGACGGCCGGATGATCGCGAAGGTCGGCAGTGGCAAGAGCACCGCTGGTCTCATCCGGTACTTGTTCGACACTAAGGAGGCCAAGGACCACACCGACCCGCACCTGGTCGCCTCCTGGGACGGCTTCGCCCCGGACCCCGGCCGGCCGATGACTTCGACGCCACCAAGAAGCTCCTCGTCGCCGACCTCGACCTGCGGGTCAAACAGGCCAGGCGGCTCGGCCGGGCACCCAAGCAGCACGTCTGGCACTGCTCGATCCGGGCCGCACCTGAGGATCGGATCCTCAGCGACGACGAGTGGGCGGACGTCGCCCGCCGTATCGTCCACGCCACTGGCATCGCCCCTGAGGGTGACCCGGACGGATGCCGGTGGGTCGCCGTCCGCCACGCCCCCGACCACATCCACATCGCCGCCACCAAAGTCCGGGGCGACCTGAGCCCCGCCAGCCACTGGCACGACTACCTCAATGCCGACCGCGAGCTCGCCTCCATCGAGAAGGAGTACGGCCTCCGGCAGCTCGTCCGCGGAGACCGTACCGCCGCCCAGCGCCCCACCCGCGCCGAGAAGGAGAAGGCACTGCGGACCGGTCGGCGGACGACCAGTCGCGAGCACCTGCGTACCACCGTCCGCACCGTGGTCGCCGCCTCCACCAGCCCGGAGGAGTTCATCCGCGTCCTGACCGGTGTGGAGGGCGTCCTCGTCGATGTCCAGCACTTCCCGTCCGGCGACATACGCGGCTACAAGATCGCACTCAGCGGCGACACCAACGCCCGGGGCGAGCCCATCTGGTTCTCCGGCTCCAAGCTCGCCCCCGACCTCTCCTATCCCCAGATCCGCCAACGCCTTGACGCCACCGAAGCACCACCGGCCGACCCGACTGGGACCCGCCGAAGGCCCGACCCCTGGCACCAGGCCACCGCCGCGACCGAACGCGTCCCGCACCACCTCGACCAGGCCGACGACGAAACCTCCCAGGCCCACATCGCCGCCTTCGGAGAAGCACTCGACGCCCTGCCGCTGGTCGCCCCCGCCGATCTCCGTCCCCAGCTCCGCCAAGCAGCCACGGCCTTCGAACGAGCAACCCGATCCCGGGTCCGGGCCCGGCACGACCAGGCCCGAGCCCTGCGCGGAGCCGTGCGCGCCCTGCGGACCGCACCAGCCGGCGACGGCAGTGGACCGGCGATGTTCCTCGACATGGCTCTCCTGGCCGTCATCGCCACCATCCGCTGGCACCGACTCCACCACCATGACCAGCAAGTCGCAGCCGCCCAACAGACCCTGGACCATCTCCGGGCCGCCTACGGTCAAGCAGCCGCCGCGCCCCTGGTCGCCCTCGCCGACCGCAAGCCACCGACGGACAAGGTGGCACGGTTGGCCCAGCACATCCGAACGGCGGTCCACGATTACGAGGAGACGGTCCTCGCCGACCCCGCCTGGCCCGCCCTGGCCGCCGCTCTCTCGGAGGCCGAAACCGCAGGACATGACCCACGACGACTCCTCCAGGTCGCGACCCACCAGCGCACCCTGGATGACGCCGTTTCCCCCGCGGAGGTCCTCACCTGGCGGATCCGCCGTCTCGCTCACCGGCCGCCACCCAGCGCCCGCGCCCTCGCAGCTCAGGCACGCTCGACCAGGGCCGCAAGGCCGATGGTCGTGCACCAGAACGAGCCGGTCGCCGCGACGCCGTTGAGCCCGACGCCACGGCCCAGTCCACGCCGATAGTCCGACAGCTGACGACCTCCTTCGCTGCGTCCGAAGGAGGCCGTCGCTGTTCCCGAACAACGCCGCAGGCATGAGGTATCCGCTCGCCCCTCATGGCTCAGATGTCCCCGTAGCACCTGGCCCGCTGCTACGGTCCCCGCATGACGCACTCGGTCTCCGCTGTCCGCTCTGTCGATCTCCGAGTCGAGCCGGTCGACAAGGTTCTTGACCGCGTCGAGCGGTCCCTTCAGACCCGGCTGGACCCGGGCTCGGCAGTGCGCAAGCGCCGGTCCGTGGGGGCCCGCACGGACCGGGGTACCTGGGTACGAGTGGAGCGGCGCTCCCTCGACAAGATCACCGATCAGGGGTGGAATGGTACGGAGAGCGCTGCCCGGCTGGAAGGCGTTACCCAGCCCGCGTGGCGGGGGTGTGTGGTCTGGCAGGACGCGGACAAGCCGGTGATGTGGCGGGCCGACGAGACCGGCCTTCTTCCCGGTACGCCGATCGGGACCGCTGTACCGGTCGAGGAGCCGATGCTGTCGGAGGAGTGGTGGCGGGCCTTCGGGGATTCCCTGGACGCGCTCGCGCGGAACACGACCGGGCGCGTGGCCACTCCGGACACCGTCACGATCACGCAGGAGCTGGTGGGCGAGTCGATCCGGGCCGTGTTCCCCAAGGTGATCGACACGACCGTCGAGCGGTGGGTTCCGGCTCACGCCGATCTGAACTGGGCCAACATGAGCGCGCCGGCCTTCTCCCTCTTCGACTGGGAGGACTGGGGAAACGCCCCCAGGGGCCTTGATGCCGCGACGCTCTGGGCTGCCTCGCTCGCCGTCCCCACTCTGGCCAGCCGCGTACGACGCGAGCGGAGGCACGACTTCGAGAGCCGGGACGGCAAGCTGATGACGCTCTTCGTGTGCGCGAAGATCCTTGGACCGGACGCGCATCCGGAGGACCCTCGGATCGAACCCGCCCGGCACAGGGCACGGCAGGTCATCTCGGAGCTTCAGACCGGCTGACCCATCGACCGCTCCCGGAGGAGGGTGCGGTACTCGTGGATCGTCCGCTCATCGGGCTCGGCGGCCAGGGCGTCGAGCAGGTCGCCCAGATGAGCCGGATCGTCCGTGCCCACGGCCATGGTCCCGACACCTGGGAGGCAGTACGAGGCCCGAAAGGCCGCCTGGACACGGGAGAATCCGTCACCGCCTCGAAGGAAGACCCGAGGGTCGATCCGGCCCCATACCGGGTCCCCCGTGCTTCCGCCGAAGGGACTCATGCCCCACAACCGACTGCGGTCGAGGTCCCAGGCCGCCGCGAGGGCTTCGGCGGCTTCGAGGGTTCTGGTACCGACCAGCAGGCCGGCTCGCGCCATGAGGACCGACGGTTTCGGCGTCGCCGGATCGACAACGCCGACCAGCGGGGACGGATCCCAGGAGGCCACGCCCCAGGCACCGCACAGCCCCTTCGATGTGGCGTCGTCCAGCGCGGCGCACGCCTGGGCCAGCGTGTCCCGGCCATGGGTGGAGGCGTCACCAAGGGAGTGCTCCGGGTTGTGGAGGAACACCAGGTCGGGCTCCCGTCCGAGATCCCGGGCGGCGTGTTCCACGGCCTCGTACAGCCGCACGGGGTCCAGAGATTGCTCCACCCGCTCCCGTCCGGGGAAGTAGCCCACCTTCGTGGATAGCGTGAACCTGGGCAGGAGATCGCCGACCGTCCGCGCCAGGACGGTATGCGAGTGGAAGCCGAGGTAGTTGATGCTGGTGTCGATTGAGGTGACGCCGAGATCCAGCGCTCCGTTCAGGAGGCGGCGTTCGTGACGAGACCGGTGTAGCCCGAGGACAACTCGGGGGTGAGGACCGCGCACAACTCCTCCTTCACCAGGATCTCGGCGACCTCCACCGCTTCGGACCCGACGACGGAGACCGCCCGGTCCAGCAGGACGGGCCTCCCGCTCAGCAGCAGCCGCAGCGAGGGCAGTGCCTTGGCCAGGAGGGTCAGCTTCTTCCCCGAGGCCAGGACGTCGATGGTCTCGCCCCTCTCCTCGATGCGCGGAGGGAAGTGGGTGGTGCACACCACGGCGTCGAGTGATCCGAAGACGTCCAGGAAGGGGACCTGCCGGGGAAGCGGCATCGCCTGCTCGTACGCAGCCAGGAAGTCGGTCGGCGAGCGCTCGGCGACCAACTGGGTGGCGGCCTCCGTCAGAGCGTGGAACGCTGCTCCGTCACGACGGTCCAAGTCGTGCCGGAAGATCTCCTGCTCCCGGCACCAGTCGCCCAGCCACGCCAGCCAGCTCGCGCCGGTGCGCTTGGTGATCCCGAACGTGACGTGGAGGCTCTTCCCCGACCCGTGGCCGTTGCGGGTCGCCGGGTGCCAGTGACCGCGGGGGATGTGCATCACATCGCCAGCTTTCAGCACCCCTGACCAGATGATCTCCTCGCTCGGGGTGTCGTTGGGGTCGGCGTCCCGGTACAGGGGCACGGCCCGGGAGGTGCCGCGGACCTCCCAGCCCTTCTCGCCCGCCAGTTGGACGATCACCACGTCGTGGTCGTCCCAGTGCAGTGGGAAACCCGACGCCTCGTTCGTCGCCAGATACGCGTTGACCTGGACGCGCTCGTGCGACCACCACTGGAGCGCCCGGCAGGCGACCTCCATCGTCGGGTCGAAGACGTTGGCCTGGTCGAGGATGACCGTGGCCCCCTCCCCCAGCAGCCGGCCGAGGCTGTGCATGTTCACCATGGGAATGCTCTGGCCCCGAGGGCTGACGCTGTCGGTGAAGTAGATCGCCGGGTGAACTTCCTTGCTCTCCTGGAAGACCCGGAACTGCGGCCGGCTCATGCTCCGGCGCATGACCATGTCGAGCAGGCGGTTGGGGGTGAGTACGCGCGAGATCAGGCCCGGGTCGCCGATGCTTCCCCGCACAAAGTCCTTGCCGAGTTCGCCCGCGCCGTTCCACCCGAGCGCCGTCTCGATGGCGCTGATCAACCGGTGTTCCATTGATTCCTCCTCGTGAGATCGGCTGACAGGGAGCGGTGGGGTCCGCGGGCAGAACCACGGACCCCACCGCCGCCCGCTACTCGCTGTCGTGCAGGTTGCCGTCGCCTCCGGGCCACGGCGAGTCGCCGGAGCTACCGGCGTTGTCCGACCGGAGACTGTCGTACCGGTCGTGGACGGAGGTCAGCTCCTCGACCGCCACCAGGAGGCCGTTCCGGGCCGACGACGGTGTCGTGTTCTCTGCCACCTCGTTGTTCTCCTTCCTCTTGGGTTCCTCCCGCCGGCATTCCGGTGGAGGTTGGGGGCCGCACCCCTGTTGGTGCTGGGTGCGGATGACATAGGGCGCGGGCAGCGGAGGTTCGGAGACCTCGTCACGGCGTCAGCGGGCGGTGCGGGCGTCCCAGCGGATGTTGGCGTCCAGGACCCGCTGATCAAGCTCGTACAGACAGGCCCGGCAGGCGTACAGGGACGCATGCATTCCGCTGGACCGGACCGGGCCGATCCACGTCACCTTGACGTTCTGCCGTCCGCACCACAGCCAGCACTCGCCGTACGGCTGCCACTCGTGGCGGTCCCACAGGGCGTGGGCGGTGGGCTCCCCCGTGCGCGGGTCAACGTCTCGGCGCGTGGGCCGGAAGACGACGTCCGGGTCGGGAAGAGGCGACGGGCGAAGCGAATACATCAGACGGCCGGGCGAAGCGGTTGCTCACACGGCGTCCGAGAACCGACCGACCTCACCCTTGGGAGTGCGACCTCCGCCCAGACCCGCTTGCCGCGCGCGAGCGGCTCCCATCCGGACCGCACCGCAAGGGCGTCCACCAGGGCCAGGCCCCGGCCGCGTTCGTTCTCGGTGCCGAAGCTCCCTGTCCGGGGAGCCTCGTGGTTGCCGTCTCGCACGTCGATCAGCAGGCCGCTGGGACGCCCGAGAACGGTGATCGTGACAGGTCCCTCGCCATGAACCACAGCGTTGCTGACCAGTTCAGAAATGATGAGACGGATCGTCTCGGTCGTCTCTTCGTCCATGAAGCCCCACGCGCGGACCCGCTCCACGACCGAGCGCCGGGCGATGGAGACCTCCTCTTCCCTGCCCATGAGGACGAGACGGGTGGCGAGCGAGGACATGGTGGATGCCTCCACAGAGTTGGAAGGCGACTCCGCCAGGACAGGAACGCGAGCGAAGCCGTCGATCTGATGTCCGTCCCCGGGCCCGAAGGTGCGAGCTCGGCCCGAGGACGACTGAGGTCCAGTCAACGGCCGGGCCCCTCGGGTGCGGAACGTTTCTGGGGGGTTTCTCCAGGGGACGCCACCCTCGTACACAGGGGTGGAATGCGTTGCCCGGCCGCCCTGTTGGGATACGACAGGAGTGATGACGTGCCCGGTGAGTCCTTAGCTGTCCACCCTTTGACCTTCGTCCGTCAGTCGCGCGGATGGGGGAAGGCCGAGTTCGCCCCCCTCATGCAGGCGCGTGGCAAGCTGCTCGGTATCCCCCTGGCGACGAATCGCACGACCGTCTGGAAGTGGGAACAGGGTCAGGAACCGGATGCGGACGCTCAGCGCGTGCTCAGCGACCTGCTGTCCGTTCCGTATGAACGGGCGCGGGCGGAGGGCTGGCCTCGGCGGCTTCCGGTCTGGGAAGTGATGGGGCTCACCGCGCCGTGGACCGAGGCCAGCACCGTCGAGGCGCTGGCCGATCTCGTGGGGAGTGGACGGTTGGATCGACGAGGCTTTCTCACCATCACCGGCGCCACCCTGACCGGACTGGCGTCGAGCTGGGTCGAGGCACCGTCCGCGTTCGCCTCGGCGATCAACGGAGACCGCGTCACCGACGTGATGGTCTCGACGATCGAGCAGCGCGTCAGCACCCTTCGTACCCTCGATGATCAGTTGGGAGGGGCCCGGCTCCTCGAACAGGCACGAGGCGACCTTTCCCTGGTCACGGGCCTGCTCAGCAACGGCCGGTACACGGACGACATCCGGGTCCGCCTGTACGCGCTGGCCGCCCGGACCTCGCACCTGACCGGCTGGATGGCGTACGACGCGGGGCTGCGGTCCGCAGGGCAGCGGTACTACGTCGGGGCGCTGCGCAGCGCCCGTACCGGCGGGGACGACGCCTTCGGCGCCTTCATCCTGGCAGAGACAGGCGTCCACGTCTCCGAAGCCGGACGCACGGCCGAGCGGGTCGACCTGATCTCGACCGGCATCGACAACGCTCCCCGCACCCTGTCACCCTCCGCCCAGTGCTTCCTCCACCTGCACAAGGCCGAGGCGCTGTCACGCGACGGTGATCACCAGAGGGCCAGCACAGCCCTCAACCGTGCCGCTTCCCTATGGGAGCGCCAGACGGCGGGCGACGCCCCCGACTGGCTCGACTGGTTCGGCGAGGCACAGGTGAAGTCGACGGAGGGCAAGGTGCTGCTCCGCGCGGGGCAGGTGGAGCGAGCGACGCGATCCCTGGAGGTCTCTGTCGAGCGGGCGGCACCCCGGGACAAGGCCGTCCGTTCCAGTCGACTGGCCGAGGCCCGGCTGGCCGGTGGCGACCTGGACGGAGCGCTGGACGCCGCGAACTACGGGGCAGCGCTTCTGGAGGACAAGGTCAGTTCCGTACGGGCATTGGGCCGCTTGAAGGAGTTCTCCTCCCAGCTCGAACCCCACAGAGCCGTCCCGTCCGTACGGATATTCCGCGAGCGTCTCCAGGCGGTGCCCGTGGCGGCCTGATCTTCGCTGCTCAGGAACTTGCCCCCGGAGCGAGCGTCCGGGAGCGCCAGGATGGACGGCATGACGGTGATCAACGGTGAGGTCGCGGCGGGGTTCGAACCGGTACGAGAGGCGTTCGCGGCGAACTTCGCCCAGCGCGAGGACATCGGCGCGGCGGTCTGCGTCTACCAGAACGGCCGCCCCGTGGTGGACCTGTGGGCCGGCGTCGCCGACCCGAACACCGGTCGCCCGTGGGAACGGGACACCCTTCAACTCGTCTACTCAGCGACCAAGGGAGCGACCGCCACGGCGGCGCATCTGCTGGCCCAGCGCGGCTTGCTGGACCTGGACGCCCCGGTGGCCGAGTACTGGCCGGAGTTCGCCGCGAACGGCAAGGCGGAGATCCCGGTCCGCTGGCTGCTGTCCCACTAGGCCGGCCTGGTCCGCTCTCGACGAGCCGGTACCGATGGCGGAAGCCCTGGCCTGGCACCCCATGACGGCAGCCCTGGCCGCCCAGCGCCCCCAGTGGACACCAGGAACAGCACACGGATACCACGGCCGGACCTGGGGCTGGCTAGTCGGCGAGGTGATCCGCCGAGTGTCCGGCCGCACGCCGGGCCGCTTCTTCGCCGAGGAGATCGCGGCGCCGCTGGGACTGGACTTCTTCATCGGGCTGCCGCCCGGTGAACGCGGCCGGATCAGCCGCATGGTGTACCGGAAGCCGGACGTCGACCTCACCACCGTGCCCGAGGAGTCGGTCCCCGAAGACCTCCGTGAGCTCGTCGCCGCCTGGTGCGACCCGAACTCGCTCAGCAACAGGGCGTTCGCGGTCACCGACCCTGCGAACATCGACTTCGACTCCCCCGAAGTCCAGGCCGCGGAACTCCCCTCGTCAAACGGCATCGGCACCGCACACGCGCTGGCACGCCTGTACGCCGCGCTGATCGGCGAGGTGGACGGGGTCCGTCTGCTCACCCCAGAGACGCTGGCCTTGGCGACCGAGGAGCAGGCGAGTGGACGGGACGAGGTCATGGTGGTGCCGAGCCGCTTCAGCTCCGGATTCATGCTGCCTGCCGAGGACGTTCCCATGACCGGCCCAGTCGCCTTCGGTCACACAGGCCGAGGCGGCTCACTCGGCTTCGCCGACCCGGAGCACGGCATCGCCTTCGGCTACGTCATGAACCAGATCATCGGTGGGCCCGACGACATTCGAGCGACAGCGCTGGCCAAGGCGATGCGGAAGTCCCTGGCTTGACGTGGCGGGAGTCCTCATCGTGCGCCCGTCCAGTCCGGTCATCTGCAAGTACCGAGTCGGACGGCGAGCAGAATCCGCGCGGCCTGTAAATCGACCTCAAGGCCGCGCACGCCTGCGGATGAAGGTGCGAGAGTATCGGCATGCTCACGCAGAAGCTAAAGAACAAAGGGTTGGGATGCTGGCTGTCTTGATTGGGCGGAACGTTGCAGCAGATTTCCGAGGGCGCCACATAATCCCTAAGGCTGCATCGGTCTCCAGAAAGGGACTCGGCAAATAGTCAGCGGGGCGCATCATCAGCCACAAAAGCCCTTGGACGCAATCAGCCCCCTGCAGGCTCAGCACGCAAGGCTGACAGCAGAGGCAGCGAAGTCATCCTCTGCCGATTGAGAAGGACCGCCACTCGCCTGCAGAACGTCAGCATCGAAAAGCCTGGAGGTCAGCGCCTCGGCCAGAGGCGGAGGAACCGCGTTGCCGATAATCACCTGAACCTCGGTGCGAGTCAGCTCATAGCGAGGCTTGACCCTTTCGTCGACGAATTTGAAATAGTCCGGAAAACCCTGGATTCGAGCAGCCTCATGAGCGGTCAAGCATCGAGGGGCCTCCGGATGGACAAATCGCCCGCGCCCCATCGTGGCGAAACCGCTGGTAATTGTCTGAGACGGACGATCCCACCACAAGCGGCCATACATTGAGGTGTAATTATGGTTACCTCGATGACATTCGGGGCGCTCTTCGTTCGGCAGATTATGCTCATCATTCTCGAAGAGATAATTCATACGCCGCTGGTTATCCGCATTGGGCACGGCAGCTTCATCGAAGAAGGATTTCGGCCGCACACCAAAGAGATCACCGATCGCCCAACGCAGGTCACGGGATGCGGCTTTATGATCTTCGATCTGCAGCAGGTCAGCAGCCGAGAATCCAAAAGGCAGCGCGTCTTCGCGAATAGCCAGCAGTATGTGGCGCTTGCGTGTCTGGGCGACCCCGAGCTTGAGTAGATCGATACGACTGGTGGCGACATCGTATCCAAGCTTTTTAAGGTGAACGATGGCACGGGAAACCACCTGCTGCTTGTCGTTGACAACAGCCAACACGTTCTCAATGACGACTGCAGAGGGGCGCAGAACCTCTACGGCGCGAGCCATACGAAGGTACAGTCGATTCTTGGGATCGTCGCGCCGGGTGTGGTTGTTAAGGTTGCTGTGACCCTGGCATGGCGGCCCGCCAATCAGGATCCCCACCTCACCAATCATTGCCAGAGTCTCGGCCTCCTGATTGGTCAACGAGGCGCCGAGCTCACCGTCGAAATAGGACTCAACGGTTCCCTCTCGGACGTTCGCCTTGGGGAAGTTGGCCTTGAAGACCTTGGTGGGAGCTGTCTCAAAATCAATTGCGAGACGAACATCAAGCGCGACGGCACGCTTGTGGGCCGCCTGGGCAATACCGAGAGTGAGCCCACCGCAGCCAGCAAAGAGGTCCACGACTCGCAGAGAGCCGACACCCTCCTCAAACTTCGGACGCCGCTTGGCCCGCAAGGGGTACCGCTCACCCACGTGTGACCCCCATCTGCGCTTGCTTCTAGTACCTACGGAACGATCGGCCATCGTACTCGATCAAGGATGAGCACATCCGGCAGACCGGCACCCAAGTGCCGCCTGACGTGCCGATCACGACGGTTCCCGCGGCTCGCCTCCCGGCATCACAGGCAACCTGGACGAGCTCGTCACCGGCCAGCAGATGCGGCGCTGCACTACCACAGCGCCGACAAGGTCGCCTCCCGCACGCCCTACGCGATCAAAGTCAGCAAAGAGCGCCTCAGCACCAAGACCATGGTCAACGGCTCATGAGATCCCGAGTTACGCGTCTGTCAATCAGGCTCGCTTCGCACCTCCAACACAGAATTCGATCTACCGCCAGGAGTGCCGACAGCTAAGCGGTCTCGGTGATGTGGGCTGCGGTTCGGGTATGAGGTGGGGCAGGGAGGGGCTGCCCCATGCCGAAGATCTTGCGAGTGGAGTTGGCGTCTGGTCAGGAACGCGAGGTGCGGGAGCGTCTGCGGGCGCGTGATCTCGCGCCGGACACCAGGCTGCGTCTGGAGTGCATCCGGCTGATGGGACGGGGCATGACGGTGCCCCAGGTTGCTGACCTGCTCGAATGTCATGTCGTCACCGTGCGTGGTGCGGTCCGTCGCTTCACCGACGGCGGGTTTGACGCGCTGGAGGCTGCTCCGCGCCGCGGCCGTCCTTCCTCGGTCAGCCGTGAGGACCACGAGGCGCTGGCCGTGCTGCTGGACGAGTCCGCACGGCAGGGCCGGACCTGGACCGCCGCGGCGTTGTGTGACTGGCTGGCCGCGGAGCGGGGTGTGAGGGTCTCGGCGGCCTGGCTGACCGAGCTGCTCCACCGGGACGGGTTCCGCTGGAAACGCACACGGGACACACTGCGGCACAAGGCCGACCCCGTCCTCCAGCAGGCCGCACGGGCCGAGCTGGAGGATTTACGGCTTTACGGCTGGGCGCGCACGCGGGCGTGAGAGACCTGTACTTCCTCGACGAGAGCGGGTTCGCCCCGACCATGCCCACTGGATACACCTGGTCACGGACAGGGCAGCGGGCTGTCGTGTCCCGCGAGGACAAGAAGGGCCGGCGCGTGAACATGCTCGGGGCCCTGTCGGTGGGAGCGCATGCCGACCTGGTGTGGGAGAAGACCTGCGGCAAGGTCGACGCGGCCATGCTGCTGGAGTTCGTGTGCGTACGGCTGGCCGGCCTTCCCGGCGGCGGCGCGCTGGCCCGGCCGCCCGACGGGTTCACACGCGTCCGGCCGTGCACCGTCGTCCTGGACAACGCCTCCGCGCACGTCGCCCGGGCCTTCAAAGGCCGCCGCGAGGAGCTGGCCGCCGTCGGTGTCGAGCTGTTCTACCTCCCGCCCCGAAGTCCCGAACTCAACGACATCGAACGGGTATGGCGCTCGGCGAAGTACGAGGACTACCCCGAGCGCGTCCACACCACGGCCGAGGCAGTCGCCACGGCCGTCGACCAGGCCCTGAACCGTCAACGCGCACGCATCAAAGGATCAGCAGCCAACTTCACCAAAGCCGCTTAGACTTCAGCAGCGCTCCCGGCTCGGTCGACGAAGGACAGCAGCATGCCGCTAGAGGTCAACAAACACGTCCAACGGATACGTCGTTACCAGCCGTTCGACGTCGACGCCTCTGAGATGGTCTACGAGCTGCAGGCAGACTGGACACAGCCACAGTTCCCCGTCGTGACGCTGGACTACCTGCTGAACGCCATCGAGCGGCAGACCACGAAGACCATCGTCCTCACCGGAGACGCCGGGCATGGCAAGACGAGTCTGTGCGCCAGCCTTCTGGCCACACTGCGGGCCGGTGCCGAGCCGATCACACCAGATGTCCGGAAGGCGGTCTTCCGCGAGCTGTCCGAGGCCAAAGGCGCCCGCCACCCTGTCGGCCGGACCCGTAGTGGACGCCCGCTGTACATCCTCAGCGATCTCAGCGAGCTCAGCCCGCATGCCGGCGCCCGCAAGCTCGTGGAACTTCTTGACCCTCCGAACGAAGGCATCGCGATCATCTGCGCGAACGAGGGCCAACTGCGAAAGTGCGTGGCCGAAGATGACCCTCTTGGCAAAGGCGGCACGGGGCGTGCCAAGGTCCTGGTGCAGACCCTCACGGAAGGCATAGTTCGCGGGCAGGTCAGCGACCCCGATGGCACAGTCACCGTCATCAACCTCAACTATCAGTCCGTAGCAGCCGACAGCTCCAACGGCGGGCTGATCCCTTGGGTCCTTAAACAGTGGACGACGACTCAATGGTCGCGGTGGAAGCCGTGCGAGACCTGCGATGCACGGAAGATCTGCCCGATCCTGGCCAACCGCAACGAACTGAGCGATCCCACCCGCGGGCCTCAGCGCCGAGCCGCGATCCGGGACATGTTCGCCGCAGCCGAGCGGACCGGGGCCGTAATCACGACACGTCAGGCGCTGTCGGTTACCAGCTACATGCTCACCGGCGGCCTATCCTGCGATGACGTCCACGCCAAGTACCAGCGGTCGCATTCGAACCGGCTATGGCAGGCTCCCCACCTGTACCACCAGGCGCTCTTCGGCGACCGGTTGAGCCAGCAACAGCGTCATCTGGTTCCTGCCTTCCTCGCGCTACGGAAGCTGGACCCAGGCAGCGTCTCCCGTCGCCAGGTCGACGACCGACTGGACCCGGACACGGCAGGCGACTTCCCTCCAGCGGACGCCAGCAGCTACCTGCAGAAGGTCCGCACGAATCGGGATGTCCAGAAGCAGGCCGAACAGTTGCGGGACTTGTACACGTTCCTGCGGCGAGCCGACTTCTTCAACAGCGATGACGACACGGACCGTTTCGCCCGCTTGGGCCTGCAGGCTGGCGACGACTTTGTGCGTGCCCAGGACAAGAACCGGGACCCGGCAGACACCAGAGTGCGAGACCGTTTCCTCAAGGGCCTGGAGGCCGTCCAGGGCATCCACCGGGCAGCGAGCAACCCTGACTTCTTCATACTTGACCCCGCCTTCTTCACACACCGTGCCCGCGCGGCCGTGATCTCCCGGCGAGTGCCCAGTAAGGGCGTTGAGGTGGTCGACCAGGTCACCCAGTGGCAAAGGGAAGCTGGCACGAGCACCACCCCCGAGATGCGGAACGCCGTCGAGTGGCTCAACCGAGCCATCTACATCCGTATCCCGGCCGTCGCCCCTGACCAAGACGCAGTCTCGGTGGAAGCGGACCTTCTGCGCTTCGAGCTGTTGACGCGGTGGGCCGCGGGCCTGCGCAGCGAGGTGCAGCACGAGGCAGAGATCCGCGGTCTGAGTGGATCCCTGGCTGAGCTGGCTGACTCGTCGAACAAGGACGACGAGATCCAGGTACTGGTGGGCAACGTTATGCGAAAGCTCATGATCGACGTCGGCGACAAGATCAGGTCGGTGCGTGCGTAATGGCTGATCGTTCCAAGGCCGAGGTCGTCCTTCGCCTCTTCGGGGTGAATCTCGAACAGCAGGGCCGCGGTTTCTACGTCCCGCTTGAGATGCTCGCAATCGCCCGCGGCGTCTACCTGGCGCATCAGGAAGACCCTGAGAAGTTCGCAGGGCTCCTGGACAACGGAACCGAAACAGTTTACAAGAGGACTTCGCACGACCTGGCCCGGCGGATCGCGACCAAGGCCCGTATTGTCGAGGGCAACGAGGAACTCGGCAAGGCGGTCGAGCTGGACTCTCCCGAGACAATGGAAACGCTCCACGCCCTGTTCTCATCCCTGTTGGTTGAGATCCCCGGACGTCGCAGCCAGCCCAGTTGGTTCGGTGCGCATATCTATCCGTTCGTCGGTGAGCTCATCCACTACGACGCAGTCGAACGACGAGTCAAGCAAATCGATTCCAAGAAAGGCGCGAAGAAGCGCAAGCAGGCCAGCAAAGTCGCTGTCGGCATCAACGCGCCGAGTATCGAGCGCTACCTCTTCCGCGATGGTGGGAGCTGGGCCTACAAAGTCCTACGCACTGACCCTGATCCGGACCGCAAGGAGGCCAGCCGAAAGGGCCTGCGCGACCTCGTGCAAGACAGCGGCACCCCACTGGGCAGCCTTGCAAAGGCCCTCAGCGCGCACGACTTCGACTACGACGAAGCGCCCGTGAAGGGCTCAGACACAGGAATCAAGCTGCACGAGGATCTCAGCCCATGGCCTGATCTGCTCAGGGAAGGGACCCGCAACATCGTTACTCGGATCGCGACGATCCCCAGGGCCAAGCGCACCGAGAGCCTCATGCACTGGGTCCCCTACTGCTTGGCCCGCCACCAGCTGCACCTCGCGCGCACAAAGCTCGGTGCTATCAATCGCGAGTCGATCCTGTTGGACTTCGGCAACGAGGCGACTCCGCTGCGCAGGGAATCGCAGAAGAACCTCACCGGCTTCCGCAATGACATCGTCAACGCGATCAACGAACAGGCTCGGGTGATGATCGGCGAAATCGAAGCCGAAGGCAACGAGGCCCGGAAGAGCCGCTACGAAAGATTCGCCAAGGAGGCCGGCACCGCGGTCGCCTCGCCCCGAGCGTTCTTCAGCGAGACCCTCGCCGCTGTGGGAGCCCTGAACGCGACAGCCGGGCGTCGGCATTTCACCATGAAGCCCCCGATGCTCGAGGCTCTGGCATCTGCCACCGTCCCGCAGAGCACGGAGATGGAGTTCGACCAGTTCTGTGCGCTGCTGTACGAAAAGTATGGGCTTGTGATGGAGGACAAGATCGCGGCTGCAAGCCCGTTGGCCTATGAGGTCGACCCATCGGTCCTCAACCACAACGGCAAGGCGTTCCGGGAGAAGCTCGCCGCTATCGGTCTGCTCACTCAATATTCAGATGCAACCAGCATGGTTCGAGGGGAGCCCCGGTGACCGACAGCAGCATCCAAGCGCTCGGTCGGTTCGTCGCCGACGAAGCACTCCGCAAGGTCACTAAGGCTAGCGGAGCCCGCGCCGTATTGCGGGTCAGCGGTTTCGACCGGCCGATCGTGGCCGCAGCTCTCCGTCGCACAGCTCAGCATCTGTTGGAGTCGCCGCACCGTCAGGTTGTGGTCAAGGTCGGCACTTCAGAGCCAATCGAAGGTGTACCCGCTGAATACCTGCTCGGGCCGCACGACCAGCTGACCAAGTGGCGAAATTCCGGACAGGGTAAGGCGGTGTTGCTCTTCGAGTGGGGGCAGTCTCCAGATGCACAGGGGCTGGCGGCCATGAACGCCTTGAACGATGCCACGATTCTGGGCAACTACCACGACCCCTCCGGCGAGCGCGGGTTCGACAGGTTCTTGGCAGAAGCATGGCGGGAGGCGGGGGGTACCGGCACCGTTCCGGCCCCGCTGGGCACCTTTCTCCCGGAGATCTGGCGTGCCGTTACCGACGAGGAGCCCCGGTCCTTGCACCGCTGGACGGCCTTCCTGGTCGACACTGCGCAGAAGGTCGCAGCAACTCAGGTCCACACCCCTGACGTGGTCTACCCCGAGATCTCTGCATCCCTGCCAGCTCTTGACCTCTTCCCGGACCGAGGGCTCTTCACCAAGCCCGCCGCGCTGCCCACCCGGATCAAGAAGAACGTCTCGGTCAGTGCCTTCAAGCAGCCCACGGGCAAGGAGATCACCGAAGACGACCTGATAGACCGCATAAGCGCAACCGAGTTCAGCGCGGAGTCCCTGGACCACATCGCTACGGACTCCGAGACTGCCAAGGCGCGCATGCGCAGCCTCGTACTCAACCTCAATCGTAGTGGCTCCACCCCGCAGGATTCTCGCCAGCTGCGCTGCGAGCAGGACTTGAGCCTCTGGCTGGAAATCTTCGAGCAGAAGTCCAAGAAGATCGGCCTAGGCCAGCAGGTCCGGCATGAGATCGAGAGGACCGATGCGGATCGGATCGACGAGTTCGATGCCATGATGATCGAAGATGCACTTGACCGCGGAGATCAGGAAGCCGCACAGCGCTTCCTTGACGAGGTTCCCGTCGGCAGGGCGGAGCCGCTGGCCGACTTGCTGTCCAAGCGGTCGCGCCGCAAAGTCGAGAAGCTTGCCTTTCCGGACTCTCAGTTCGTTCAGGACCCACTGCGTGCCCTGCTGCGCGAGCTGACCTACTTCTCCGATGAGGAGGAAGGCTCCGTCGTCGTCGGCCTTGAAGGCAACCAGGAAGCCGGGCGGTGGAGCCGCTGGCTGTTCGCTTTCCTGTACGCCAACACCCTAAATGACGTCCGGGACTCCACCGGTCTTCGCCTGACCCTGGAGGTCAAGGACTGCCTGCTAAACCTGACCAAGCCGCCCCTGCCAGCGGAGGACGAGCCGTTCGACCCGACCACTGAGTGGGCGCCGCTGCGCATCCTGGTCGAGATGGACGGCGCCCAGCGACGCTTTCGCTGGGACCCCCTAGGCATCCCGGGACAGATCGCGCTGGCGGCCCTCATCCACGGCTGGCGACCCCCCCACGGCCATGCGGGCAAGTTGACCTTCGACACCTTCCTTGAGAGGTTCGATGACCCCCGGCAATGGCAGGCCGACGAGCCTGGGCCTGTTCCCGCATCACAATTCGCCAGTCAGCTGGAGCGCCTCAGGCTGGAGCACTTCGAGCGGTTCTGCGACGGGCTTGACGCCGGGAAGATCAAAGATTACGTACGCGAGTGGGAAGGCGTGCTCCGCGAAGCTCGCACCGCTCTGGTTCCCGACAACGCTCCGAACGCAGACCTCGAGGCTGTCGTCCTGACCGATGTCGTCGGGCTGGCCGACCACCGCATGATGATGCTGGCCACCCACCCGTTGAAGCTGCGCTGGCTTGCAAAGAACTACGAGGAGACTGCCGACAGCATCAAGACCGCCCTGAACAAGGTGAGAGGTCTGAGCCTCAACCATGAGAACGAGGACCTCTTCTTCGACGCTATTGGCCGCATCTCCCCACATGGGACGCCGGCGGTCCTCGTCGGGCCCGGTGGGACGATCGCCATTCCCATGCGGGAATCAGCAGGGCACGAGGAGTACGCACCGGTCCGCTACGGAGGAAACGAGTCCAAGGACTGGCTCTCCAGCGTCGACGAGACTGCGATCGACGAGATGGTCCGCGTCATCACCGACTACCTGACGACCTACCCCCACAAGCTAGACGGCCTGCGCGTACTGCTTCTGGACCGCAACGGCGACCCTGTCCTGCCAATGCGCGTGGCCAAGCAGATGCGAGCCAAGAACCCTCGTCTGAAAGTCGATCTGGTTGTACTGGCTCCGCAGGCCACCCACCACGAGATCATCCAGGGTTTCGACCTGCAGTTCTCCGGTGCGGAGATGTCCGAGGACAGTTTCCTGCCCGACGTCCAACTGATCCTTCAGGCATGGGAGCCCGACCAGGAAGCAGACCTGTCAGGGCTAGAGGACACCGTCGACCTCGCTCTGGCTCCGGCGCTGTTCGGCACGCAGACCAGTATCAAGGAGAGCACCAAGAAGGAGTCCTTGTCAGGCTCCTTCAACCCCTGGAAGCACCCAGCCTCACACAACCTGGCTCAGACCAGCGAGAACGTCGTGAGAGCGCTGCTGCCTGAGACCGCCGACGAGACTCTTGAGTCCTGGTCAACCTTGTGCGTGCGCTACGACCGCCGTTCCCCCGTCTCGCGGGAGAGTGTCGACGGCATCGACTACTTCGAGATGCAGGTGCAGTTCGACCAGCACCAGAAATTGTTCGCCACTCTTCACCGCGTGGCCCACTGGGTCGTCACTCTCGACAGCTTCATCGGCCGTGAGCAGATCGATGCCCTGCACAACCGCCCTGATGTCATCCTCGTCAAGCCCAGTGTCGGCAAGAACGAGTCCTACACCCTCATTGTCAGTTCGCAGACCGGTCGGCAGTTCGTCGTCCAGCGGCTGTGCCGCCGCTTGGAGCAGATCGGCGTCGTCACCCCACAGGACTCGGAAAGCACCGCTAGGCGAATCTACGAGGTCGGCCGCAACGTGGCCCCTGGCGCCGTGCTGCGCTCCCTCGGTATCGGCACCACGGTCAACGAAGTCGTCGGCCTGGTCGCCACGCGCTTTGTCATCGACCAGCAGTTTCCCGTCTCTCGGCAGGGCACGAGCCTGGTTACTTGGATCAGCTTCGACGAGCACCACCGCTGGTTCGGCCGCGGGCACAAGACCCGTGCCGACCTCGGCCGGTTTGTGCTGACCGTCCGGGACGACGGCACGGTTCGCCTGGATGTCCTGGTCGTCGAGTCCAAGTTCCGCCAGACCTTCGACGTCGGTTCGGCCGAGGAACAGCTCAACCGCACCACCGACCTATGTAGGGATGCCTTCCGTTCAGACGGCGAGGCTCGCCACGACCGTCCCTTCTGGCTGGACGAGCTTGCCGCCGCGATCGCTCAGACCAGTGGGAACGCCGTGCAGGCCGAAGACCTTCCAGCTCGCACCCTGATCGGCGATGACGACCATCGCCAGGTCGAGGCGAAGGTCCTTGACGCCCTGCGCTCCGAGGATGTCCAGCTCGGTCGAGTCACGGGGGTTGCCGTGGCCATCTCGGCCGAGGACGACCAGCCAGCACCCGCGGTCGGAAGCCTCGGCAGGCACACCCTGGTGAGGCTAAACAAGCGGGAGCTGCTGAACATCATCGGCGCCCTGCGCGCCAAGCAGGACCCCACCAACGCTGATCCCCTTGTTGTCTCTGGGATCCTCAGCGGGCCCGAGAATGCCGCCAATGTCGTCAAAACTTCTTCTGTGGGCCTTTCCGCCGAACTACCCACTCCGGAAGAACCAACGGCACCTGCCGAGGCTGGCGGGGGGGCTGCTCGCACAGCCTCGCCAGGAGCGGTACTTGCACGCCATCCTGCCTCAGAGGTAGCCCCTGCCCCTTTGAGGGCTCATCGCGGTGGGCTCTCCGAGGAGGAGCTGGCGCTTCGATACAACAAGATCGTTGACGTTTTTACCCGCCACAAGGTCGCGGTTACCGCACCGGAGGTCGGCAAGTGGCAGGAGGGACCCGGCTTCTATATCTTCCGGTTCATCCCCAATCCTGGGGTCACCGTGGATAAGCTCACCAACCGGCGCGACGAGATCTTTCTGGCCCTGGCACTGCCCTCCGGGTTCAGCATTCGTACCCGCAGCGACCGCGGCTCCGTGCTCTTCGAGATCCCCAAGATCGACAACGAGAAGTACGGAGTCGACGCCAAGGCGCTGTGGCAGCGGTGCCCGGCCGACCCCGAGCGTCTCATCGCCCCGCTGGGCACCGACATCGAAGGCAACCCGGTCACCATTGACCTGTCCTCCGCAGACTCACCGCACTTGCTGGTGGCCGGCACTACCGGATCAGGAAAGTCCGTCGCGCTGGACACGATCCTCAAGGGCCTGGTCCGGTACGACAAAAGCACCCTGCGACTCCGCCTCGTTGATCCCAAGGGCACCGAGCTTGTCGACTTCGAGGAGGACCCGCACCTTGACGGCGTGATCGGCATGGACGCCGCCGATGCCATAGAGATCCTTGAGGAAACCGTCGAAGAGATGGCCGTGCGCTACAAGGACATGAAGGCGATCCGCACACGCAAGCTCGTCGAGTACAACGCCAAGGTCGACAAAGCAGACCGAAAGCCCTGGATCGTCATCGTCCTGGACGAGTACGCCGATCTCACTAGTGATCCCGAAGAGAAGAAGCAGATCGAAGCGCTGCTCAAGCGCCTGACGCAGAAGGCCCGCGCTGCGGGCATCCACGTCATCACAGCCACTCAGCGACCGAGTGCGGACGTTATCTCTACGACCATCCGATCCAACTTCCCTGCCCAACTCGCTCTGCGCGTCAAGACGGCTACCGACAGCCGCATCATTCTGGACGAGACTGGAGCCGAAGCTCTGGCCGGACAAGGCGACGCCTTTCTGCACACGGCTAAGAGCACCACACGACTGCAGGTGGCCTACGACGGGAGCTGACCAGGTCCCGCCATATCTGATCAACTCCATCTCGTAGAGAGGCCAAGAAGGCCACCAGGAGTACGAGCTCTCGCTGAAACCTGCGGAGTTCAGCTGACAGCTGCCGCCAGCGACGCGACGATCAGGAGGTCTTCCTCGGACGCTTCGAGGCTTGGACCTCCTCCCGCCGTGCTGCCACTGCCTTGATGACAGTGGCAGCGCACGCCTCTGGTTCTCGGTGTTCCCAGAAACGGAGCACCAGCCAGCCTGCCTCCGCGAGGCGGTCGTCCGTGTCCCGGTCGCGCTGAATGTTCCGGCCGATCTTTTCTTCCCAGTACGGCTGGTTCGCCTTGGGCATCACGAAGTGCTCCGGGCAGCCGTGCCAGAAGCAGCCGTCGATGAAGACTGCGACTTTCACAGGGCGGAAGACCATGTCGGCTGTGCGGCGCATCTTCGGGAGCGGCTTTGCCGCTACCCGGTAGCGCAGTCCAGCTGCGTGAACAAGCGAGCGGAGGAGCAACTCGGGCGCAGTATCGCGACTCCGGTTGCCAAGCATGCTCCGCCGGGTCGCGGCCGACGACGCCCACGATCCCTCCGGCGGTGTCCACTGCCCGGTCGGCGCTTTTGGTGATTCTTGCTCGCTCATATCTCCAGCAGCATCAGAGAAAGCTTCCTCCGGGGCTTCCCGCCTGGCGAGGACCCGTTCCTGTACGTCCAGCTCCACTCTCGGCGCTTCCCTGTGGCGAGGGCGGGCAGTCACAGGCCTCGCGGCGGCGGGATCTCCACTCACAGAGTCCCGCCCTGCAGCAGTGCCTTGAAGGCGTCTACATCTCGCTGCGGCACAATGCGCCCGTCGCCATCGCTCAACGCCACGATCCGGCCTCCTGCATCCAGGCACACCTCCGCGAGGAGCCCCAGCGGCAGGGACACACGGCTGTCGTCATCGATCTGCAGTTCTGCTGGTTCGCATATCACAATCGCAGTCTGCCAGTCTTCAGGTAGGGCTGGGCTACCCTGACCGGCCCGGCGAACAGGGCAGCCCAGGAGCATCACCCTCTGTTACACGTAGATCCGCAGGCGCGACCAGGAATAGCGGAGGGTAACGGACGTAGCGCAGACCCCGGTCCAGGGCAGACCAGGGGCCGACAAGGTTGTTCGATGTGCCGTGTGTCGCGTGGTCGCCTCCTGCAGAATGTGCCGGGCGAGCTCCGCGTGGCTCAGCCAAATGTCGAACTGCTCGCCTCGTCGGCCTTCGTGGACACGGCGCGAGACGCAAACTCAGTGGCCGTTGCCTGAGGTCCCGCTGGGAGCCAGCTGGGAGCCGACCTGCTCGCCAAGCCCCTCCCAGACCACCCAAGACCACCGCACCCCCACGCTCTGAACAGGCAAAACACCAAACCACCTGGTGCCGATCCCGCCCGAACCTCATTCGGGACGAAGAGGTCGTGGGTTCAAATCCGGCCACCCCGACAGAGAAACACCAGGTCAAGGGCCTGATCCTCACTGAGGATCAGGCCCTTCATGCGTCTCAGGTGATCGTTTGGGAGAAATCTGGGAGAAGATCTTGGTCAGGTTCTCCCAAAGAGGCCGGCCGGACTCGGTTGGCTTCCAGTCGACCGAAGTACGGTCACACCGGGCGAGTGCAAACGGATCGAGCGGAACGAGCTGGCCTCGGCTAGCCACCCCGCCCCGCTCGTACGTTGCCCTGGGGCTTCGTTGCCCTCTACGACCTCAGGCGGCGTGGTCGAGGAGGCTTCAACTTGGAAAGAGCTACCGGGCGTGACGTGGGCGTAGCGCGCGGAGACCGAGCCATCGATGTGGCCCATGCGTTCGTCCATGAGGACCTTCTCGGTACCGAGGTCCTCCATCATCGTGCGGTGCGCGTGGCGCAGGCCATGGGGTGTGAGGCCCTTGGCGAACGGGAGCCAGCAGCCGTCCGCCCGAACCGCTGCTCCTCGCCCTCGGGGCGGGACACCGGGCCACGGCTCGCCGAGGACCGGCACCGGGCAGGCCTCCTGCGGGGCCTTCTTCGGGTACCAGCCGGAGACCGCCGGGGTGAACAGCCAGGTGGCGAAGCCGTTTCGGCGCCAGGGGGCAGCGTTCTCCGTCGTCGTGCCTCCCCGTACAAACCCGAGCTCCTCAAAGGCGAGTTCGACGCGTGCGCGGGTGTCCTCACGTACTCGGTCGGGGTGGTTGAGGACGTTGGAGACCGTGCCCGTGGAGACTTCGGCACGGCGGGCGACGTCGACGAGCGCCTTGGTGGCTTCCGGTGCGGGCCGCGCCCTGGCCCCGGAATACGTATGTCCTGACGTGGCACGCGCAGGGCGTCGGCTTCGTACGGGCGATGTGGTTGAAGACCAGGGCGGACAGCCAGTCCATCAAGCCGATGGTGCGGTAACTGTCGTCCCTGGGCGGGCAGCGCACCAGCTCGCCGGTGTCGAGCTCATACAGCTACCACTCGACGCGGAAGGTGTCAGGTCGAACGAAATCCGTTTCCAAGCCGACGATTTCGCCCCAGCGCTTGCCTGTGTAGCCCTTGAGGACCGTGGCGCCGAACTCGTCGTCGCGACCGGAGAGCAGGGGCGCCCGCTCGGCAGTCAGCAGGATGCCAAGCGTGTCGGTGACGACCTTCTCCTGGCCCCGGTCGCGGGAGCGGCCGGCGCGCTTGCCATGTCCGCGCCTCCTGGCCGCAGGATTCGACGTGAGCAGGCCCTCTTCGATCGCATCCTCGAAGATCAAGTGGAGTGTCAAGCGCCAGGTTTTAACGCTGGAGGCCGAAACCCACCCCATGACCGGACCGAACGCCTTTGGTCACACACGGCGGCTCACTCGGCTTCGCCGACCCTGAACTCGGGATCGTGTTCGGTTACGCGATGAACCACATCATCAGCAGCACCGACGACCAGCGTGTGACGTCGCTAGCCGACGCAGTGCGAAGGTCGCTGTCGTAGCTGCCTGTCAGCGGAATCGAGCCTACGGGGCACAACGTTCTGGAGAAGGCCCGCGTGCCCCGCGTCGGTTCGAGCCGACCGCGTGTCCGTCCCGAGCGAGTGCATGCCGACAAAGACGTACGCCCCCCGCCGGGGGCTCCGCTCGCTCCACCATCTCGGCCCCTACTTGAGGGCACTCCGCACAGTGTTGCGTGAGTGGCCAGTGAGCTGTGCGATACGAACCTCGGTGATGCCTGCGGCCTTGGCCCTTCGGATCAAGTCGTCTCGAGAACGAAGGTAATCACCGTAGGCCAGCAACTCCTCCTCAATGCTATCGATCTCACCACGACTTTCCTGGCCGTGGCGCCACGTTGATGGGGATCTTGGCCGCCCCTGATCCGGGCCAACTGAGTCAGATGCCGCCTTAGTCATCGGGGCAGGTTTCTTCATGGTCAACCTCTACTGTGGGCCTGATTCGACGTGTTCAAAACTATACATGCGCAACTTTGCACACCCAGTAATTCGATCATCCCATCGGAGCTATCACATAATTAGCCGGATCGAGGGATAGAATTCTGGTTTCCATCCGGTCGACTTGCCCAAATCAGGAACCATCCAAGACTCTTCGACGCAATGGCACGAGCAGGTACACCGCAGGCAGCGCCGTGGACCTGTCTCGACGCAGCGAGAGGAGAAGGCGCATGGCCGCACCCAAGGTCGTCGTCGGAATCGATTTCGGAACACACGGATCCGGAATTTCTTGGTGCACTTTTGGCGGGAGAAACGACGACCCTGCCGAGCGAAGGATCAACTTCTTCAATTCGTGGCTAGGGCAACCAGTCGCCTCGGTGAAGAATCTTTCGGCGCTGCTGGTTGATGCCCAGGATGAACTGACGGCCTGGGGATACGACGCACGTCGACGTGCCCTCAGCACCGTCCACGGGATCGAAGCCCCTCGGTACTACAGCGGCTTCAAGATGGGGCTCATGGAGCAAGCCGTAGCCGACCGCGCGGCCACGGCCGGGAACACGAGGCCGCCCGCAGTGGATGAGGCGGAGGATGAGGACGATGACCTGGAGGACGAAGACGACGAGGAGGATGAGGACGTTGCGACCGGAGAACGTCCAGTAGCCGGGGACGCAACCGACCGGGTCAACCTGTCGGGTTCACGCCGAAAGAACGCCGAGACTCTGATCGTCGCTTACCTCAAGCGGCTTTACGAAACGGCTATCTCGCAGGTCAAGGCCAGCGGCTACGACGAGGCAGACATCCGTTGGTGTCTCACGGTACCTGCGATCTGGACCGACGAACAGAAACAGGCGATGCGGGACATCGCCCAGAGGGCCGGGCTGCCAGCCGAGGACGGACGCCTGATCCTCGCGCTGGAGCCTGAAGCGGCAGCACACTATGCCCGTTTGAGCGGCGTCAAAGTCGCCCGCGGCACCGACGAGGGCGGCAACCTCATGGAACCGGGGTGCCGGTTCGTGGTCGTCGACTGCGGCGGCGGCACTGTGGACCTCACGGCGTATGAGAACGACGCTGATGGCCGGATGGTGGAGATCAGCCTGCCAATCGGAGGCGCCTACGGCTCGGAGGAGATCAATCGCGCCTTCCGAGACGAGCATCTCCTAGACCGGTTCGGCAAGTTGGAGCTCTTGCAGGACCTCGCCCAAGAGCATCCCGACGCGTTGCTAGACCTCACCGAGGCGTGGGAGCGGGCAAAGCTCCACTTTGGTCCTGGGGAGACCGACCCGATCTATCTCACCTTGCCCACAGCGATCGACCGCCGCATCGGGGCAACTGTCCGGAAACGGCTCTCTCGCAAGCAGGATGGCGTCACGGACGCGATCGTCGTGACTGCCGATGAGGCACGGAAGCTGTTCGACAATGTCGTGCCCGAGATCCTCGACCTCATCGATGAACTGTTCAAGGAGATCGAGAACACTGCTCGCTCCGACAGCCGAGAGCCCGTCGTCATCCTTGTCGGTGGTTTCGGTGCATCGCCCTTTCTGCAGCACGCGGTCAAGGAGCACCTCAACGGGCGAGCTCAAGTGCTGGTGCCGCCCGACCCTGGGGCCGCTGTGCTGTACGGCGCCGCCCACTTCGCGTACGAACCACATACTCGAGCCCGCCGCAGCCGGCTGACGTACGGAACGCGCTTCACCCCTGAGTTCATGGAAGGCATCGACCCAGAGGACAACCGGTTGCTCTTGAGTACTGGTGAGGCGCACTGCAGCAAGCGGTTCTCCAAGCTCGTGACCCGTGGGGAGCTTGTGGACACCGACCAAGAGGCGTACGAGACATACGTCCCGCTGGAAGGGACCTCACGAAAGCTGCAGTTCAGCCTCTACTCCTCCACCGAGCCGGACCCCCGGTACATCACGGATCCGGGCTGCGAGTACCTAGGCAAGATCACGATCGACTTGACGAAGGTGATGGCTTTCGCTCTGGAGGACCGGGGCGTCACCCTGTACATGCAGTTCGGGGAGACCGAGATCAAGGCGCGAGCCGTTGTGCAGAAGAGCGGCGAAGAGGCATCCACCACGCTCCGCTTCCGCACCGACTACTGACGAGAGGGACCCCCCGTGACTCTGTACGGCGAGGAAAGTACCTGGGGAGCCAGGGGCTTCAGTCACTCGGAACCACACGCTGTGCCTCATCCACCTGCCAGACCCCGTAGGTTGGACCTTGAACTGGACGAAGGCGCACGGCGGCTGACTCTCCTGGAACGCGATCACGCGGTGCTGAAGCGGTCCTACGAGGAACAGTTGGCTCGTATGGTCCAGTTGGAGAGGCGGCTAGACGCATACATGGCTGCTCACGCCAGGGAGCGGGATGATGTGCCGTCCAATGACCACGGCGCCCATCACGTCATCGCTCGCGAGTACGACGCCTTCGTAGAGCAGAAGGTGCAGGGCATGGTCCGGACCGGGGGAACCAACGTCTACGGTTCCGTTCCCTACGGTGTGCCTCAACTGCCTTGGCTAATGAGCCGAATTTCCGCTGTGCTCTTTGGGCCAGATGAACCGGACGCCGCGACCGTGCTGGCCGCACTCGGTCGAAAGCGCCTGGATCCGCTCGCATCACAGGCCGCGCGGCTTTGCGACACCGCTCTCGATCTGCGCCAACGTTCCGCACAGACGAGGTTGCCCTGCCAGTGGGACTTCGAGCTGGTTCCGGGGGCGGTGCTCGACGAGGAATGGCAACAGGCGTGGCCATCCTGCGACAGGAGCCTTCCTGCCCAGTTCGTCATCGCGCCCGCCTACATCGTGGCCGAACAGGTTTACAGCCTCCAACGGGTCTACACGGGTCTCTCCATCCCCGTTTGAAGGCGCGCTTGGTTCCGAGGCCGACTAGGGCGTGTCCGGCAGATCATGTGGCTGTAGGGTCGCCGGCTCGTTGTCTTTGGTGTGGGGCGGGGCGATCTGACGAACGCGGAAATAGTCGGGCCAGGTGGGCCAGGTGGGCCACTTCGGACTCGACGGCAGCACGGCCATGCTGGGCTCCCCTCCCGGGGTGGCAGGCAGCACGAAGCCAGCCCGCGTTATCGGTTGACCGAGTGGGATTCTTGCACGCGCCGGACGCCGTTCGTGGTGGAACCATCACGCAGGGCCAGCCTCGACGCCAAGAGGCGCTCGCAGAGTTCGCACCGGATTCCACTCACGCGGAGCGAGGGGCCACCAGCCATCGCTCTGCTTCACGGCCTACCGCGATCAGTGGCCCCTCGTCGCCAGGCGGGTGAGCGCCGCGTGGAGGCCGTCGACCGCAACTCGCCACTGTGGAACGGCGAGACCGAGCCGCTGAGGTGACCCGGCAGGCAGAAAAGCAATGTTGCACGGCACACAGACCAGGAACTCACGCCAGATCGCCAGACGCCGCTCGTACAGGGCCCTACTGGCACGATAGCGCCGCGTCTTGATCACCCAGAGGGCGACGGCCCCTGGGACCAGCGCTGCTACCCCAGCCACGGGCATGCCGTTGGTGTAGGCCCAGCCGTAGATCACGGTGGCGATCCCGAACAGGACCCACCCAACCGGCCCTGGACTGGTCCGCGAATAGCTGCGGCGATGTGGTGGGGAGACGAAGCGACCCAGCACTGTGTGCAGTTGCCCGGAAGACCGCGTGCTCGTGCTGATGTAGGTGCCGTGCCCGCCCACGAAGCCACTCGCTCCACCGGTCGACCTACCGTTGAACGTGCCGCTGTTGGGCTCCGTGATCGACTCCGCCGGACACTCACCGGCAGGCTCGCCGCCTTCCGGGCAGGAAGCGGCCGTAATCAGCCGATTACGGCCGCCCGCAGCATCGTGGACATCTCTGACGGTGACGATAGGTAGCGCATGGGCACCTTCGGCCGGACAGGGGGAGGACGCGTGGGGAAGCAGGTCAGGTGTGGGTCGACCGATACCAAGACCGGCAAGCGGTGCCGGAATCCGGCGATGATCGGTTACTCCCGCTGCCAGTTGCACCGGGGGCCGTGGACCCCACCCCAGACGAAGAAGACCAAGAAGCGCTGACCCGCGTACCGACCGAAGACGTGGACCGTGCCCGTCAGACCAGCCGTCTGCGCCCCCACGTGAAGAGGAACACCGTGATGGCCGCCGTCAGGGCGAAGAGGATCGACGCGCCGAGCCACTGCATGGTGGGCATCTGGGTGATCGGTACGTAGTCCACGGACCAGCCAATGACGTCGGCCTGGTTCAGGCAGGTCTCGCGGGCCTGTTCCGAGGGCTCGGTGGCGCAGGTGCTCCAGCCGAGGAGGTCGCCGGCGCCGGTGAGGTACGACTCGTCGGTGACGTGTGCGGAATCGGAGAGCGTGGGGAACGAGTCCTCCGCGATGACGCCCTTGTCGGTCGTGAGGGTGACCGGGTCGCCGAGGCTGATCCGGAGGGAGTCCCAGACGTACAGGACGGCGACCGCGAAGGTCATGGTGAACGCCATCGCCGCGAGCGTGCGGCGGAGCACCAAGCCAATCGCCGCACCGCCGACGACGGTGAGCAGCGTGAGGGCTACGGGCACGGGTCCCGTGGTGTCGAACGCGAAGCCGGTGCTCCAGAGCACGACGCTGCTCTGGTCCTTGACCGGGTTCAGCCACCAGCCGTAGGCGACCGACAGCGACACCGTGACCACCACGACGACCAGCGCGGTCACGCCGAGCTTCGTGGCCAGCCAGCGGCGCCTGCTCGTGGACTGGGTGGCGACGAGCCCGGCGGTGCCGTGTTCCAGGTCCTGTGCGAGCAGCGGGGCGCCGACGAAGACGCCGAGGAGGAGGGGGATCGCGCTCAGCAGGAAGCCGACCGATTCGAGCGCCTCGGAGTACTTCACGAACGCCGCGCCCATGCTCTCGGCGCCCTCGCGGGGCAAGCCGTTGTCGGCGAGGAAGTCCGTCATCCGGCCGCGCTGGTAGATCATCCACCCCAGCAGCAACGCCATCGCGCCCAGCATGGTCCAGTAGGCCGACCGGTGCTGGCGCCAGACCAGCCAGGTCATGCCGCTCAGGCGGGGGCGGCCGGAGGATGAGGATGCGGGTGTGGGTCCGGTCTTGTCCGGGGGGCTGGTCACCGTGCTCATGCCGCCGCCCTCCGCGTGTCGACCCGGGCCTCGGCGGTGGGGGTGATCAGCGGTGGCGCCCCGGTCGAGCGCAGGTAGGCCAGCAGGAGTTCCTCCATCGTCGGAGTGTCGGTGTCCCAGGGGCCGGTGACCGGCCCATCCGGTCGTACCAGGGCGATGAACTGCCGTCCGCTGCCCCGGGATTCGACCACCGTGTGCCGCGTCAGCGGCTCCGGCAGCGCCTCGCCCTCGCGCGCTCCCGTCACCCGGGTGTGCGCGTACAGCAGCTCGTCCACGTCACCGGCGAGGCGCACCCCGCCCTCCGCGACGACCACGAGGTAGTCGCAGACGTTCTCCAGTTCCGCCAGCACATGCGTGGACATCAGCACGGTGGTGCCGCGCTCGGCGGCCTCCGCCATCAGCGTGCCCATGAGTTCATGGCGGACCACCGGGTCCAGGTCGCTCATCGGCTCGTCCAGCAGCAGCAGATCCGGGCGCTTGCCGAAAGCCAGCGCGAAGGCCACGCGGGTGCGCTGTCCGCCGGACAGCGTGGCGACCTTGGCGTCCAGCGGCACCTTCCCCGCCCGCACGATGTCCTCCGCGGCCCGCTGATCCCACGTCCCGGGGTTCAGCTCCCGGCCCACCCGCAGCGTCTCGGCCACGCTGAAGCGGCGGAACAGCGGCTTCTCCTGCGCCAGGTACGCCGTACGCCGTCCCGCCTCCGCCGTGTCCGGGGCCCCGCCGAACACGCTCAGCGTGCCCCGCGTCGGCTCCAGCACGTTCGCCGCGATCCGCAGCAGCGTGGTCTTGCCCGCGCCGTTCGGGCCGACCAGCCCGCAGATCCGCCCGGCCGGGAGCCGGAACGAGCAGTCCCGCAGGGCCCAGCCCCGCCGGTACCGCCTGCCCAGCCCGACCGCCTCGATCGCCGTCCCCCCGGCGTACGTACCGTCACTCACCCGAATTCCCCGTTCCGTTCGTCGTTCCGCCGTACTGCTTCTCCAGCGCCGACGCCACCAGCGCGGCCACGTCCTCCCGCTCCAGACCCGCCTCCCGCGCCCGCGCCATCCACGTCACCAACTCCCCGTGCAGCGGCGAGTCCGCGCCGCTCTCCGGGCGGGCCAGTGTCCGGGTGACGAACGTGCCCTGACCCGGACGCGGCTCGACCAGACCCTCCCGCTCCAGCTCCCGGTACGCCTTGAGCGTGGTGTTCGGGTTGACCGCACTGACCTCGGAGACCTCCTTGGCGGTCGGCAGCCGGTCCCCCGGCACCAGAACGCCCAGCCGCAATGCCTGCTTGGTCTGCTGGACGATCTGCTGAAAGGCGGGGACCCCGCTCCGTCTGTCGATACGGAACTCCAAGATCACCACCCCCTCCATCATCATTCCACTAATCAAGTAGT
>NZ_JBHYUG010000054.1:34021-57792 GCF_042749375.1 Streptomyces sp. NPDC059477
CCCCCCCCCCCCCCACCCCCCCCACACACACACACCCCCCCCCCCCCACACCCACACACCACCAAACACTCTTGTTTTTAGGTGGGCGCGGGGGGCGGGGGATCTTGTCAACGGTCCCGTCAACGGGCGGTGACGTCCGGGGCCGGGGCCGCCCACGGGGGTGTCGGCGGCTCGATGCCCAGCTCCGCCCACACCGTCTTTCCCACCGGGTCGCGCGGCTCCCACCCCCACCGCACCGCCAGTACGTCCACCATCAGCAGGCCCCGGCCCGACTCACCCTCCGGATACGACGTCGGCGCGCCCGTCGGCAAACGCCTCTCGGCGGCAGCGTCCGCGACCTCCACCCGCACCACGCCCGCCGCCGCGTCGAGGGTGAGCCGGAGGCCGCACTCCCGTCCCGGGACGCGGCCATGCTGTACGGCGTTCGCCGCGAGTTCGCCTGCCACCAGCGCGACCGCGCACGTCACGTCCGACGCCACCGGGTAGCCCCGCTCCTCCAGCCACTTCACCGCCAGCCGCCGGGCGAGCTGCGCGCCTCGCGGCGTAGCCGCGAACTGTGTCTTGAAAGAGGGGGGTGCGGGCAGTGTGGGGGGTGCGGGGAGTTCGCGCTCCTCCCCTTCCGGGGTGGTCGTTTCCGCTTCTGTCAGCACGGGGGGTCCGTCCCTTTCCGTCGAGCCGGTGCATGTCGTGACGTGCATGAGTCGTCACGTTCCGTGCTCAAGAGTCGTCCGATCCCTCTACGCTCTACAGGGGAAACTCCATTACCTTCTCGTCCGTAAGGAACGGAAGTGACGTTATGGCCAAGGAAATTGACCCCAGTGAGTCGATGGCCGCGCTGTTCGGTACGCGCGTGCGCAGGCTTCGCAAGGCGGCCGGGCTGACTCAGGCCGAACTCGGCGACCTCGTCCATGTGGTGGCCACGCGGATCACCCAGATCGAGCGCGCGTCCGGATCCAAGCCCACCCTGGAACTGGCGCGGGCGCTGGACGCGGCCCTGGGTGCGGACAACTTGCTGATCGACTTGTGGATCTACGTGTATCGGGAGGCGTTTCCCGACTGGTCACAGAAGTTCATCACGGAGCAGAGGAGGGCGGTGGTCATCCGGGAGTACGCGGCTCATCTGGTGCCGGGTCTGTTGCAGACGGAGAAGTACGCGCGAGCGGTTCTGAGTCTCGGTCAGACACTCACGGGCAAGGAGCATCTGGAAGAGCGCGTCACTTTTCGTATGGAGCGACAGGGACGTCTCGCTGGGCCCGATCGACCCGACTACTGGGTGATCCTTGACGAGGCGGTACTCAGGCGTCCTGTCGGTGGTCAGGCGGTGATGCGTGACCAGATGGCCCGGCTACTCAAGGCTGCGGAGGAGTCGCACGTCACCATTCAGGTACTGCCGTTCGTCCTAGGCGGGCATGACTTCCTCAACGGCTCGCTCTCGCTGCTCATCATGCCGGACGGCTCGGAGATCGCGTACACAGAGGGCTCGCACCACGGCCAACTCAGCGAGGAACCAGACGAGATCCGGGGCTTCGCCCTGGCCTACGATCGATTGAGAGCGGCAGCTCTGCCCCCGCTCATGTCCCTGGAGATGATCCGATCCTTGATGGAGGTAAATCACCGTGGAACAAAGGTTCCATCTCCATCGGACCGGCGTCGCCTGGCGAAAGAGCAGCTACACCAATCAGGGAGGCGACAACTGCGTGGAGGTGGCCGACGGGCTCAAAAGCCGCCTCCTGGGCAACCTTCATCAGCGAGTTGAAAGAAGGCGAACAGCGATGAGCACTGTCGCTTGGCGCAAGAGCAGCTATAGCAACTACGAGGGCGGCAACTGCGTGGAGGTGGCCGACGGGTTCAAAGCCGTCGTCCCCGTCCGTGACAGCAAGGCCCCGCACGGCCCCGCGCTGTGCTTCAAGACAACCTCCTGGGTGGCCTTCATAAGTCAGTTGAAAGCCAGTCACCACCGGCCCTGAGCCGACCACCCCCCGGCCCTCACCCACCTGCCGGACCCACCGTCCCCTTGTCCGCGAGGGTCCGGCGAGCCGCTGACCTCCCTAAAGAACCGGGGGAAAGAACTTCCCGCCCGCCCACCCTCCCGCGCCCAGAGGCGGCCGTCACCCGTCCGAGTGACCAGCTTGCCGGGGCGGAAGGCGGGCGGTTACGTTCGCCGCGACAACCCCAAACGCCCCAAGCCACAACCCCCAAACAGAGACGGCCCCCGGCCGGGACTGGCATCCCGAACGAGGGCCTGACCGCTCAGGAAGCAGACCTTCCCGATGGTTGAAACGCAGTCTAACGCTCCCCTGCGCGCCAGCGCCGGACGTTCGACATCCGGCGTGATCCACGTCCGCACCCGCCTCACCGCCGACTTCACCGTCATCTCCAACGCCCTCGCCCAGCGGCGCGGCAGCGCGGTCACGGTTGGCGTCGCGGCGTACATCCTCTCCCTGCCCGATGGCTCCCCGGTGACCATCACCGCCCTGTGCGAGCACTTCAGCGAGGGCGAGATCCTGATCTCGCGGGCCCTGCGGGAGCTGGAAGACGCCGGTTACCTGGAACGTCGTCGTGAGCGCCTGTCCACGGGGCGGATCCGTACCCGTACGTACTTCTACGACGTACCCGGCGGCGGCCCGGATCAGGACGGGCCCCACCCAGAACCCCCCGAGCCCCCGGCACCGCCGAAGCCACCCCGGCCCCGGCAGCGGAGCGCCCCCGTCCCGCAGACTCCCGCCTCCGACTCGCCTCCCTGCGAGGCGGGCGAGGAACCGGCGATCCCGCTCGCCGACGCCGACCCGAAAGCCGTCGCCGTACTGGCGAGCCTGCGGCGCGTCGACCCCCGTCTGATCCTGTCCGAGCGGGAGGCCGTACGGCTCGCGCCCGCCATCACCTCATGGCTCGCGGCCGGGGTCGCGCCGCACCAGGTCATCGAGATGCTGACCGCGCGGCTGCCCGACCACTTCCTGAGCCGCCCGGCGGGAATCCTCGCCTACCGCCTCCGTGAGACCCCGCTCCCCGCCCCGCCGCAGGGGCCGCCCACCGAACGTCCCGCCGCCGTGCCGCCCTTGCGCAACTGCGACGGCTGTGAGCGCGCCTTCCGGGCTGCTGAGCCAGGACGCTGCCGAAGCTGCCGGGAGCGCGCTGCCGGGGAACGCCTGCGGGCGGCCGGCTGAGCCGGTCAGGGGCTGAGGTCCAGCGTGCGTACCGGCAGTTCCTTCCACAGTTGCGGCTCGGTGGTCGCGATCAACGCGCCGTTCGGCCGGTACGGGCTGGGCTGGGCGGCGTAGAGGGTGTGCGCGGCGGACCACGTGGTCTCACGGGCCACGGCCAGCGCGGCCGGTAGATCCAGTTCGAGCAGCACCAGGCCGGGCAGGGCCGCGATGTGCTCCGCCGTGCCCTGTCGGCTTCGGTCGGCCTCGATCAGGGCACACACGGTGGCGTACAGGAACCAGCCCGGCTCGTCGTGGGCACGGTGGATCAACCGGGACGCCAGGACGTTGCCCCGCCCGGCGGCGACCATCGCGCTCTCGTCGAGAATCACATGCACGTCACGCGTCATGGGGTGCCCGCCTCCGCCAGGCGACGGTCCAGCTCGACGTCCAGCTCGGCCTGCTGCCGCTCGGTGACGTCGTAGCCGTTCCACTCCCGCAACACCGCCCGCGCCTTCTCCGCCCGCTCGGCCCGCTCGGCCGGGGTGAGCAGGGTCTCGGCCATCCGAGCCAGGTACGCACGCAGGGACATCCCCTCACCTGCCGCTATCTGCGCGAGCCGGTCGCGGGCCTCGGTGGGGATACGGATGTTGGCGTCGGACATGGCGCGGGCTCCCTTTCACTCACCCCACGAGGGGTGCGGGTACGTACCCGTACCCTACCCACGTCCACGCCGCCATGGCTCCAGCCACCGGTCGCCCCCCTTGGCAGGCTTGATGTGCGACGATCCGAAACCGGGCACCGGGCGCGGCGGCAGGAGGAGGCGGGACATGGGCGACAGATTCAGGGACGGACTCCTGACCCCCACGGAAACAGCCTCCTACCTGGAGATTCCGCAGTCGACACTGGCCACGTGGCTGAAGGGCAGGGCCGCTGGGGCGCCTCTGGTTCATCAGGTCGAGCCGGTCCGCAAGGGGCAGCCCTCCGTGCCGTTCATCGCGGTGGCCGAGGCGCACGTCCTCCATTCCCTGCGCTCCCTGGGGCTGCGGATGAGTGAGATCCGGGAAGCGGCCGCCGCCGTACGGGATGCCTTCGCCACCCCCTACGGGCTCGTGTCCAGGCGGATCGCAACGGACGGCGTGGACATCTTCATCGAGCACGGCCTCGGGGACCCCCGCAGGGCCCGGGATGGTCAGGCGCCGATCCACGAGGTGGTCTCCGGCTGTCTCCGCTACCTGAACTGGGAGCCCGACGACGACTTTCCCTCCAGCCTGCGGCTCAGGCCGTACCCGGAGTCCGTGCCCGTCGTGATCGATCCGAGGTTCGGGCAGGGGAGGCCGGTCGTGGCCGCCCATCGTGTCGCCGTCAAGGCCATCACGGACCTGTGGGAGGCCGGGGAGAGCGTCGAGGACATCGCGTACGACTTCGACATGACGCCCGACCAGGTCGACGCGCTGTGCCAGGCAGTGGTGCGCCTTGCCGCCTGATTTCTCCCTCGGCCGCAATCCCGGACGTCGGCCTCAGTCCTCCAACCCCTCCTCGATCAACCCCCTGAACTCGTCATAAGACCCCGGGCTCGCCACCATCTCCCCGTCGAAGAAGAACGTCGGCGTTCCCGTCACGCCCAGTCCCACCCCGTCCCGCTGGTCGGCGATGACCCGGCCCGCTGTTTCCGGGTCGGCCAGGTCCGTGTCGAACTGGGGCATGTTCAGGCCGAGTTCGCGGGCGTAGTCGCGGAAGACATCCTCCTTCCAGTCCTGGGACTCCCCCCACTCCTTCTGCGTGGTGAAGAGCTGGTCGTACATCTCCTCGAACTTGCCCTGCATCGCCGCCGCCTCTGCCGTCCGGGCGGCGAGTTCCGCGTTGCGGTGGCCCGGCATGGGGAAGTAGCGGGCCACGAAGGTCACGCGGTCGCCGTACTCCTCGCGGAGCCGCTCGACCACCGGGTAGTACACGGCGCACGCCTCGCACTCGAAGTCCAGGAACTCCACGACGGTCAGCTCACTGCGCTCCGGCGAGGTCAGGCGGTGGCTGGAGGCACGGACGGGCTCGGCGTCCGCCGCCGGTTGGACATCCAGGCTCGCGCTGCCGGAGCGGCCGTCCGGGGACAGGAGGAGATACGAGCCGTAGGCCGTGGCGAAGCCCACGACCAGTACGGCGGCGGCGATCAGGTTCTTCTTCAGCTTGGTCATGGCTTCTCGTTCCGTGCGGTGATGGCCCGGTCCCGGGCGTGCAGGCTCGCCAGGTACGCGTTGTACGTGGTCAAGGGGTCGTTGCCGTCGGCTTTGTCGATGCGGCGGTCGATGCGGCGGGCCTCGCGGCGGTCGGCGCGGACCCACTGGGCGGCCAGGACGATCGTGGTCAGGAGGACGGGGATGTCCCCCGTCGCCCAGGCGATGGCGCCCGCGTCGTACTGGTCCGCCATCGGGTCGGTGACCCAGGGGCGGTCGAGCGAGGTCCACCAGCCCTCGCCGATCAGCGCGCTGGAACTCATCAGCGAGATGCTGAACCACGAGTGGAACGGCATCGTGAGGATGAGGGCGAACAGGCGGCCCAGGTACGGGGGGCGGCGGGGGCCCGGGTCCACGCCGATGATCACCCAGAAGAACAGCAGCCCCACCGCCAGGAAGTGCACCAGCATGAGGACATGGCCCAGGTGGCTGCCCATCAGCGTCTCGAAGAGCGAGGTGTAGTAGACGGCGAAGGCGCTGCCGACGAACAGCACGCTCGCCACCACCGGGTGCGAGACGACCCGTACGCAGCGGCTGTGGAGGAGGGCGAGGAGGAGTTCGCGCGGGCCCGGCGGCGCGTTCTTCGGGGACGGCGGGAGCGCGCGCAGGGCCAGGGTCGCCGGGGCGCCCAGCACCAGCAGCAGCGGCACCGTCATCGCCAGGATCATGTGCTGGCCCATGTGGACGCTGAACAGCACCTTCCCGTACGTCGCCAGGCCGCTCATGCTCGCCAGCACGGCCACCGCGAGGCCCGCCAGCCACGCGATCGTCCGTCCCGGCGGCCAGTGGTCCCCGCGTCGGCGCAACTTCCGTACGCCCGCCAGATAGAGCGCGCCCGCCGCCCCCGTACCGAAGGCGAAGAGCGGGTCGAAGTGCCATTCGGTGAGGAGAGGGGTCCAGGGGAAGTCGCCCAGGGGTGGGGGCATGCGGAAGCCGAGGAGTTGTTCCGTGGGGGTGAGGGTGGACGGCTCCTCGGTGAGGGGTGGTGGGGTGCGGGACAGGGCCACCGCCATGCCCGTCGTCGCCGCCATCAGGAGGAGTTCCGTGGCGGCCAGGCGGAGGAAGGGGGCCCGGGCGCCCTTGGTCAGCGACGGCAGGGTTCGGGCGCGGTGGCGGTGGCCGATCGCCGCGAGCGCGGCCAGCGCCGCCGTCTTCGCCAGGATCATCAGGCCGTACGACGTCGTCACCAGGTCCGTGAGCGACGGGAGCCGGACGGCCGCGTTCACCACTCCGCTCGCCGCCACCGTCAGCAGCGCCCCCGCCGCCAGCGGGCTGAAGCGGCGTACCGCGTCCGCCGTGCCCTGCTCTCCCCTCGCCGCCACCACCAGCACGAACAGCAGCCCGCCCACCCAGATCGCCGCGCCGACCAGGTGCAGCGCGAGGGCGGCCACCGCCGCGTCATGGTCGCCGGACGCCGAGGAGTGGCCGGTGAACGCCGATGGCAGCAGACCCGCCACCGCCAGGACCAGGGCCGGACGGGCCCAGCGGGCCGTCCCCAGCCCCACGCACAGGGTGGCCACCGTCGCCGCCACGGCCGCCGTCATCGCGTACGCCCGGCCCTGCGCGTCGGTGGTGACGAAGTCCGCCACCACCTCGGGCCTGGCGATCTCGGCGAGCGGGCGGGCGGAGAGGTCCGAGAGGGTGAGGAGGAGGGTCGCGACGGACGCGGCTGCCCATACCGTCGCCGACGCCATCGCCCAGTTGAGATAGCGGAGCTGGGTGCCGTCCAGGCGGCGGCCACCCGGCAGCAGGACCGCCACCAGGAGCAGGGCCCCTGTCGTCGCCACCGCCGCCGCGTCCGTGAGGGCCCGCGCCACGGGCAGCGCCCACGTGGTCAGCGGGCCCGCGTCCTCGATCCCCGGCACCGCCACCACCCCTGCGGTCCCGCCTCCTGCCCATACGGCGATCAGGGCTACGGCGAGTGTGGTGAGCAGGGCCGTCCCGAGGATCCTGCGGAGGGGGAGATCCGGTCGTCCCTCGCCGGTATGTCCCCCGCTGGTACGTCCCTCTCCGGTATTTCCCTCGCTGGTACGTCCCTCTCCGGTACGGCCATCGCCGGTGCTACGCATCTGTGGACCGCCTCCGCCGTCGTACCGCAATCGCATAAGCGACCGCCCCGCCGATCACCGCCAGCGAAGCCGCCACCGCCCCGGCCAGGAGGCCCGCGCCCGCGCCCGTGTCCGCGTCCGGAGGCTCAGCGGTCCTTGCCAGAGCCGGAGGCGTCGGCGTCAGCGGCGGCGGCTCCGGGGCATCCGGCTTCCCGGCCTCCCTCACCTCGAAGGCGTACGACCCCGCCACCGGATGGCCGTCCGCCGACACCACCCGGTACCCCACCGTGTACCGGCCCGCAGGCGCTCCGCCCCCGCCCGGGAGATCCAGCCGCACGGTCTTCCCCGTCACCCTCGGCTCGCCCTCCCCCACCGGCGTCCCGTCCGCGCCGGTCACGGCCAACTGGGCGTACCGCTCGGTCATGGTGTCGCTGAAGGTCAGGGTGATGTCCGGGGGCAGCGCGGTGAGGGTGGCGTCGGCGGGCGGGGTGCGGGTGACCAGTTCGGTGTGGGCCATGGCCGGTGGGGCGGCGGTGGCGAGGGCCGCGAGCGTGGCGGCGGGTACGGCCAGGACGCGTACGGCCAGGACGCGTACCGCCAGGACGCGTGCCGCCGTACGGACGGCACGCCTGTCTGTGATCGGCATGATCGGGCGCTTTCTACGGTCCCCGGCGGCGCGCGTGGGCCGCCGGGGCAGGCGGGACCGGCCCGCCGGAACGGCCCCGTGTGCCATGCCCGTCAGGGCAGGGAGGGACCGCCCATCGGCAGCGGCCGGAAGGGGGCGAGGTCAACGCACCCGAACCTCGGCGGCGCCCGCCCCGACGCCCGCCTGATCGGCGTCGCGGACCGCAGCGGCGTCGTGTCCTCGCTGATCGCCACCCTCGGGCCGGTGCCGTATCCCGGCCCCAGCCTCGGCCACACGAACACCAGCAGCCGGTGCACGGCGGCGAGCACCGGCCCGCCGCTCTGCCACTGCCACAGCATCCGCTCGGTCACGCCGAGCAGGCGCGCCGCGATCACGACGCCCACGAGATGCCCGGCGAGCAGCACCCCGGCCGGTGGCCCGGCGTCGGCACCGTGCTCGGCCAGCACACCGCCCGAGGTGACCGTCCCCTCGGCCGCCGACAGCGCGTACGCCACGTGGGACGCGAGCTGCGCGGCCACCAGCACGCCGATCACCTGCGCGTCCGTCAGCCGCCGCCGGGTCAGCAGTACCGCGCCGGGCACCGCCACGACCGCGACCGCCCCGACGATGACCCACCCGGGCGCGTGACACCGGGCCAGCACATGCCCCAGCAACGGCAGCAGCACGCACAGCGTCGCCAGCACCCCGGCCCGCAGTCCCCGCAGCACCCCGGACGCCGGGGAGGCGTCGGCGGTGGGGCGGTGGAGGGGGCTCATGGGGCGGCTCTGGCCTTCGGCGAGGGATCGCGATGGGTGCGTGCGTACGTCCCGGGCAGCGTATCCAGCCGCGTTCCCGGCGGCTCCCGGCGGGTACCCCGTCGCTCGGCTCCGGTCCCTCCCCACGTGGAGACCGGTGCCGAGCGACGCGTTTTCGTGGACCCGGAGGGCCGACGTGGCCGGCGGGAGAGCGGGTCCGGGAGGGGTGGGGGGTGGCCGAGGCCGGGTGCCGGGGGCCGCTGGGGTCAGGGTGCTGTCGTCGGGCCGGTGCTGCGGGCTCGTAACGTTGGCTGAAGTTGACCCAGAACGTGCGGCGTCATCAGATGCCTTTCCTAGCGCTGTGCTGGTGACCTGCCCTGGCTCCGCACGGTGAGTGCGTCGATGCGTCGTGATCCTGCCAGTCGGGGCCACCCGTGGAGGAGGCTCCGGATCGCGCGGATCGGCTCCGCCGCAGGTCAGCCATATAAGGTGAGTTTTCCGGTCCGGACGTACCGGGGAGATCGAGCTAGTCGTGGCCGACGGCGATCCGTGGTGGGCGGCCGTGGGTGACGGGCGAAGGGGTGGAGGCGTTGGGGTCCGAATCCGGGCCGCGTGCGGCCTTCGCCGAGCGGCTCGCGCTGCTGTACCAGGAGGCGGGCAACCCGCCCCTGAAGAGCGTCGCCGAAGCCGTCGTACGGCTTCAGCGGGTCGATGAGCGCGGGCGGCCGATACGGGTCTCCGCGCAGCGGATCAGTGACTGGCGGCGGGCCAAGAACGTGCCCGCCCAGTTCGCCGCCCTCGCCGCCGTGCTGCATGTGCTCATACCGGCCGCCCGGCGGGCCCGGCCCCAGCCCGTCTCCGCCGGGCTCTACGACCTGCCCCAGTGGCAGCGGCTGTGGGAACTCGCCCTCGCCGACCCGCTCGGCACCCGGCCCCCGCCCGACACCGGCACCGCCCCCGTGCCCAGCGCCCTGTGTCCCTACCGGGGGCTCGCCTCCTACCGGCAGCAGGACGCCGGCTGGTTCTTCGGGCGGCGGCGCAGTACCGACGCCCTCGTCGAGCAGCTCCGTGACGCCGAGCGGACCGGCGGGATCGTGATGCTCGTGGGCGCCTCCGGTGCCGGGAAGTCCTCCCTCCTCAACGCCGGGCTGCTGCCCGCCCTGGAGAGCGGGGTGCTGGGGGAGGAACGGGCGGCCGTGGCGCGGCTCGTGCCGGGGAGTGATCCGGTGACGGAGCTGGTGCGGCGAATACCGGGGTTGGCGCCGTTCGCCGCGCGGCGGCACGGAGACGGCGGCATCGACCCCGGGGCGGTCAATGCCGCCATAACCTCCGGCTCCGGTCCCCCCGCCCCACCCGTCCTCATGGTCGACCAGTTCGAAGAGGTCTTCACCCTCTGTCCGGACGACGACACCCGCCGTACGTTCATCCGGCTGCTGCACGCCGCCGCCTCCCCTCCCCCTGGTCCCCCGGGCGGGACGCCCCCCGTGCTCGTCGTGCTCGGGATACGGGCCGACTTCTTCGAGCAGTGTCTGGTCCATCCCGAGCTGGCGGACGCGCTCCAGCACCGGCACATGGTGCTGGGGCCGTTGACCGCCGGGGAGCTGCGGGACGCGGTCACCGGGCCGGCGAGGGCGGTGGGGCTGGAGCTGGAGCCGGGGCTCGCCGAGCTGATCGTGCGGGAGGTGAGCGCCGACGGGCCGCGCGGGGCGCATGACGCCGGGGTGCTGCCGCTGCTGTCGCACGCGCTGCTGGCCACCTGGCAGCGGCGCAAGGGCGGGCGGCTGACGCTGGCGGGGTACCGGGCCGCCGGGGGCATCCAGGGGGCGGTGGCCGCGACCGCCGAGCAGGCCTGGTCGGGGCTGGACCCGGCCGCCCGGACCGCCGCCCGCCTGCTGCTGCTGCGGCTCGTGCGGATCGGCGAGGACACCGCGGCCACCCGGCGGCGCGGCACCCGGCGGCAACTGGCCGAGGAGTCCGCCGATCCGGGCAAGACGGAGGAGTCGCTGGAGGCGCTGGTCCGGGCCCGGCTGGTGACGCTCGACGCCGAGACCGTGGAGATCACCCACGAGGCCCTGCTGCACGCCTGGCCCCGGCTGCGCGACTGGATCGACGAGGACCGGGGCGGCAATCTGCTGCGCCAGCGGCTGGAGGAGGACGGCCGGGCCTGGGAGACCAGCGGACGCGACACCGCGCTGCTGTACCGGGGGTCACGGCTGGACCAGGCCCACGCCTGGGCCGAGTCGGCCGGGGACACGTTCCTCAACCGGGGCGCGGTGGAGTTCCTGGCCGCGTCGGTGCGGCTGCGCCGCCGTACCGTCTGGCTCAGCCGGGGCGCGGTGGCCGCGCTGATGGTGCTGGCGATCGTCGCGGTCGGCTCCGCCGTCGTCGCCTGGCAGCAGCGCGACGACGCCGTGTTCGCGCAGGTCATCGCCGAGGCCGACCGGGTCCGCGACTCCGACCCGTCGCTGTCCGCCCAGATCGACCTGGTCGCCCATCAACTGCGCCCGGACGACAAGGACACCTGGAACCGGCTGGTCTCCATCGTCAACGCCCCGCTGGCCACGCCCCTGACCGGCCACACCGGCGCCGTCTACCTCACCAGCTTCAGCCCGGACGGCGACACCCTCGCCACCGCCGGCTACGACCGCACCGTACGGCTGTGGGACGTGTCCGACCGGTCCCGCCCCACCGCGCTCGGCGAGCCGCTGACCGGGCACACCAGCTGGGTCTCCACCGCCGTCTTCAGCCCCGACGGCACCCTCCTCGCCACCGCCTCCGACGACGGCACCATGCGGCTGTGGGACGTCACCGACCCGGCCGACCCGCGCCCGCTCGGGGCGCCCTGGACCGGGCAGGACGGCACGGTCTATCTGCTCGCCTTCAGCCCGGACGGCCGTACCGTCGCCGCCGCCACCGAGGACCACGTCGTACGGCTCTGGAATCTCGACGATCCCGCCCGGCCCACCGCGCTGGCCACCCTCGAAGGGCACACCGCCGCCGTGCGCTCGGTCGCCTTCGGCCCGGACGGGCGCACCCTCGCCTCCGCCGGGGACGACTTCTCCGTACGGCTGTGGGACGTCACCGACCGCGAGCGGCCGACGGCGCTCGGCGTGCCCCGCACGGCCCACCGCGCGCTGGTGCACTCCGTGGCCTTCAGCCCGGACGGGCGCACCCTGGCCAGCGGCGGCGCCGACGACACCGTGCAACTGTGGGACGTCTCCGACCGGACGAAGGCGGTCCCGATCGGCATGCCGATCATCGGGCACACCGGCCCCATCTGGTCGGTGGCGTTCAGCCCGGACGGCGCGCTGCTCGCCATCGCCAGCGCGGACAGCACGGCCACCCTGTGGAGCGTGGCCAATCCGGCCCACCCTTCCCAGGTCGGCGAGCCGCTCGCGGGCAGCAGCGGCGAGATGTACGCCCTCGGCTTCAGCCCGGACGGCGCCTCTCTCGCCACCGGCACCGGCGACGGCCGGGTGCGGCTGTGGTCGCTGCCCACCTCCGACATGGTGGGCCGGGTCGGCGCCTTCCGCCCGGACGGCCGGGTGCTGGCCACGGCCGCCCGCGACCAGAGCGTACGGCTGTGGGACGTACGGCGGCCCGAGGCGCCGGTGCGGCTCAGCGAACCGTTTCGCCCGGCGGGCGGCGAGGTGAAGTCCGTGGTCTTCTCCCCCGACGGCACCACCCTCGCGGTGCTGGTCGGCAGCGACGCGGTCCAGCTGTGGGACGTCGCCGACCCGGCCCGCCCGGTCCCGCACGGCCCCCCGCTCCTGCTGCACACCCGCTACGCGGGCCCCGACGCGCTCGCCTACAGCCCCGACGGGCGCACCCTCGCCACCGCCTACGACGACCGCACCATCCGGCTCTGGGACGTCACCGACCCCGCCGCCCCGCGCCCCCTCGGACCGGCCCTCACCGGGCACTCCGGCTATGTCAACGCGCTCGTCTTCAGCCCCGACGGGCGCACCCTGGCCAGCGGCAGCGCGGACACCACCATCCGGCTCTGGGACGTGCGGGACCCGGCGAAGCCGGTCGCCCACCGCACCCCGCTCACCGGCCATCTCGGCGCGGTCAACGCGCTCGCCTTCCGCCCCGACGGGCTGACCCTGGCCAGCGGCAGCGACGACAACACCGTACGGCTGTGGACCACCGGCGATCCGGCGGCGGCGAAGCCGCTGGGTGCCGGGCTGCTCGGGCACACCGAGGCCATCGTCTCGCTGACCTTCGGCCACGACGGGCGCACCCTCGCCTCCGGCGGCAACGACGACACGGTCCGGCTGTGGAACGTCGCCAGCCCCGCCGCCGCCGTCCCCATCGGCAAGTCGATGAGCCCCAACGCCAAGACCGGCAGCTTTCTCTCCTTCAGCCCCAACAGCCAGATGCTGGGCGTGTCCAGCGGGTCCGGCACCGTGCGGCTCTGGGACCTCGACGTCGAGACCGCCGAGCGGCGCATCTGCGCGGCCACCCGCTCCGTACTGACCCGGGAGAAGTGGAACGAGTATCTGCCCCGGCTGTCCTACGAGCCCCCGTGCGGCGAATAGCCCGCCCGGCCGCCCTCCCCGACCGTTGCCCGGTGGTTCCCCAGATCCTCACCCGATCCTCACCCGGCCCGCACTTCACACGTGATCCCGGTCACAGAGTCTCGTCGTGGTCGCGCAGTCGGCTCCCATGGGGCCAACCACCTTGTTACGCTTGCCCACAGCCCGATCGCTGGTGCATCCCCCGTCGCCAGCGGTCGGGCCTTGTCTTTGACGGAAGTCTTTGACGGAAGCAGGGCCTTGGCAGAGTTACGGAAGCGTCCCCCACCGCTCCCCGGAGGTACCGCGTGACCGGGCGGGTCATCGTCGTCACGGCCGTCCACGCCCCCTCGGCGGCCCATCTGCCCGACGCCCACAAGTCCCTGCGCGAGCAGGAACTCCCGCCCGGCTGGGAGTGGCACTGGCTGATCCAGGAGGACGGCCGGACCGACGCCGTACGGTCCCACGTCCCCGACGACGAGCGGGTCTCCTTCCACCAGGGCCGCCCCGGCGGACCCGGCGTCGCCCGCACCATGGCCCTCGCCCACGCCGACGGCCCGTACGTGAAGGTCCTGGACGCCGATGATCTGCTCGCGCCGGGCGCGCTGGCCCGCGATCTCGCCGCGCTGGAGGCCGACCGCACCCTGGGCTGGGCCACCTCCCGGGTCCTGGACCTGCTGCCCGACGGCACGACCACCGGCTTCCCCGGCGACCCCGAGGCCGGGCCGATAGAGCGCGGCGCGCTGCTCGCCCCCTGGAAGGCCAACGGCCACCGCACCCCGGTGCACCCCGCGAGCCTCTTCGTCCGGCGGGGCCTGCTGCTCGCCGTCGGCGGCTGGATGGCCCTGCCCGCCTCCGAGGACACCGGCCTGCTGATGGCGCTGAACGCGGTCAGCCGGGGCTGGTTCACCGCCGAGACCGGCCTGTACTACCGCAAGTGGGACGGCCAGGTCACCGGCCAGGCCGCCCATGTCGACCCGGTCGAGCGGGAGGCCCGGATGGCGGTGGTGGAGGGCCGGGCACGGGCCCTGGCGGAACAGGACTGGAAGCGACCGTCCTAGGGCACGCCCAGGCGCTCCCTGGGGCACTTCCGGGGCACTTCCGGGGCCGGCGTGCGGTGTGAGGTTGACACAGGGGGTGTCATGCGACCCCCGGGCCCGTCCAGGGCAGCGAGGGAGCGGGCCGGGCGCGCGAGGCCGCGGGGGGACCGGTGCGGCGAGAGTGCGTGCATGGCGTCGCGGGGCGGGCGGGCATTGTCAGACCCGCCCTAGCCCCCGCTCCCCTCGCCCGGGGCCGCGCTCACCCGCTCGTCCGTGGTGGGCGGGGCGCCGGGGGCCCGATCCGGCGTCGCCGTCAGGCGTAGCGCCGCCACCATGTCGCGGTAGAGGCCGTCGGTGGCGAGCAGATGGGTGTGGGTGCCCGTCGCGCGGACCCGGCCCTGTTCCAGGACGATGATCCGGTCCGCCTCCACGACCGTGGAGAGCCGGTGCGCGATGGTCACCACCGCCGCCCGCGAGGCCCGCTCCCGTATGAACGTCTGCACGGCCGCCTCGGTCAGCCCGTCGAGCTGGGCCGTCGCCTCGTCCAGGAGCAGGATCTCCGGGTCGGCGACGAACGCGCGGGCGAGCGCGACGCGCTGGCGCTCACCGCCGGAGACGGTGGCCCCGGCGAGGAGCGTGTCCAGCCCCTCGGGGAGTTCCTTCGCCCGGCGGGTCAGGCCGACCGCGTCCAGCGCGGCCCACAGCTCGGTGTCGGTCGCCGCCGGGCGCAGATAGCGCAGGTTGTCGGCGAGGGTGCCGGGCAGCAGCGGGGTGTCCTGCTCGACGTACGCGATCCGGCGCCGGGTCTCGTACGCGGGCCAGTCGTCCAGCGGGCGGCCGTCCAGGACCAGCCGGCCGGAGTCGGGGCGCAGGAACTCCAGCATCAGCGAGAACGCGGTGGTCTTGCCCGCGCCGGAGGGTCCGACGATCGCGGTGTGCCCGTGCCGGGGGACGGCGAAGGAGACGGCGTCCAGGACCGGGGGGCCGTCGGGGGCGTAGCGGGCGGTGACGTCGTGGAAGGCCAGGACGTGGGGGGTGGTGGGGGTGGGGCGGGGGGTGGCAGGACGGGGTACGGCGGCGGCGCGGGCGTGGCCCTCCTCCACCTCCAGCTTCTGGATCTCCGCGATCCGGGCCGCCGCGGCGATGCCGGACTGCAACTGGGAGAACTCCTGGGCCAGTTCGGTGGCCGGGCCGAGCAACTGGAAGGCGTACAGCAGGAAGGCGATCAGGCCGGAGACCGCCAGGGCGCCCGAGTCCACCCGGAACGCGCCGATCGCCAGGATCAGCAGGATCGCCAGCTGGACCCCGGCCAGGGTGACCGTCCAGACGGTGGCGTCGATGCGGACCGCCTTGATGCTGTGGCGCGCGGACGCGTCCGCCTCGGCCACGATCCGCTCCGACTCCCGCTCCTCGGCGCGCGCGGACTTGACCGTACGGATCGCGCGCAGCGCCCCGTCGAGCGCCGCGCCCAGCCTGCCCACCGACTCCTGCGCGGCGCGCTGCGTCCTGGCGAGCCGCGGCATCAGCAGGGCGACCAGCACGCCCACGACGGCGAGGCTGCCGAAGGTGACGGCGAACAGCACCAGGTCGAGCAGCGCCATCATGACGAGCGCCCCGACCAGCCCGATCGCGCCGTTGACCAGCTGGGTCAGGCTGGAGGCGGCGGCCTCGCGCATCAGTACGGTGTCGGAGGTGACGCGGGTGACCAGCTCCCCGCCGGCCCGGCCGCCCAGGGCGCCGATCCTCAGCCGCAGCAGCCGCCGGACCATCGACCGGCGGGCGTCGCGCACCACGTACTCGCCCATCCGCCCGAGCAGGATCCACTGGGCGAACTGGGTCACCGAGCCCACGACGATCAGTGTGGACAGCGCGATCACCGCCGGGGCGATCGAGCGGGACTCGGCGAGCCCGTCCAGCACCCACTTGGTGGCGAGCGGGGTCGCGAGGGTGGTGGCGGTGACGAAGAGCCCGAGGAACAGCCCGGCGGCGAGCGTACGGCGGTGGGGGCGGACGAAGGACCACAGCAGCCGCAGGTTGGGCAGGGTCGGGGCCGCCTTCTCCGACCTCCGCGGCTCGACGGATTCGATGTTTGGCACAGCGGACTCTCCCCCTGGGATTGCACACCTTACTTTTGGGACTCTGTTGTCCCATTTTCGAGTATGCAGGGTTCACTGTGAAGAGTCCACCGTTATATTTGGCACATGAGCACGACGTCCCCCGCCGAGTCCGGAACCCGCAACCGGACCCGCCGCGCGATCCTCGACGCCGCCACGTCGGTGCTGGCCCGGGACCGCCGGGCGACCCTCGCGGAGATCGCCAAGGCCGCCGACGTGGGCCGCAGCACGCTGCACCGCTACTTCCCGGACCGCGATCAACTGATCCACGCGGCGATGGTGGACTCCCTGGAAATGATCGACAGGGCCGTGCACGACGCCGCGACCGAGCAGGGGCCCCCGGCGGAGGCGATGCGGCGGCTGGTCACCTCGGTCGTCGGCATGGGCCACCGGATGCTGTTCGCCTTCGGGGAGGCCCAGCTCTTCGAGGAGGTCGGCGCGACCTTCTACGAGGGCGAGGCGGGCGAGGACGACACCGGACGGCTGATCCTCGCCCTCATCGAACGCGGTCAGAAGGACGGCGTCTTCGACACCGGGGTGTCGGCCACCTGGATCATGCAGGTGATGTGGGCCCTGGTCTACGCGGGCGCGGAGGCGGCCCAGCAGGGCACGCTGCCGCCCCCCGGGGTGACGGCCCATGTCATCCGGACCCTGGAGGGCGGCGTACGGGCACGGGAAGTGTGACGCGAAGCACATCCGGACGGCGATGAGCCGACGCCGGTCCAGCCGTCCACATCAGCGACAGACATCACCGTACGAGCCCCGAGGAGCCCCGCCATGGCCGACGCCCCCGTCAAAGGTCCCGCCAGCTACTTCCCCGCCATCGAGAAGAAGTACGGCCGTCCGATCGAGGAGTGGAAGCAGCTGGTCCGGGACGCGCTGCCCGCCAAGCACATGGAGCTGGTGAAGCTGCTCAAGGAGGAGCACGGCATGGGCCACGGCCACGCCAACGCCCTGGTGGCCCACACCCTCGCGGAGACCGGCGAGCGCTCCTGAACGCCCCCGCGCGTCAGCCGGTCAGCGGCGCCCGGCCGACCCGGATCTTCGACTGGCCGTGCGGACGGGTCTCCCAGTCGTCCATGAAACGGGCGTGCAGCCCGTGTCCCTCGGCCAGCGCCAGCAGCGTCTCGGTGCGGTAGTAGAAGTCCTCGCGCAGGACCTGGTGCTCGGTGCCCTCGGTGCGGTCGAAGGTGAAGTCGAAGAACCCGGACGGGGTCAGCACCCGCCCGACATGGGCGAGGCACTGGTCGATCAGCTCGATCGGCGAGTGCGAGAAGACGCTGTGCGCGTGGACGACGTCGAAGTGCGCGTCGGGCAGGAAGTCCAGCGTGAGATCGCCGGTGATGGTGAGGTGCGGCAGCTTGTCCTGGAGCCCGCGTTCGGTGAGGGTGCGCTTCGCGGCGACCAGGATGTCCGGCGAGATGTCGATGCCGTAGTAGTCGCCGGGGTCGAGGTGGCCGATGAACCGCCAGCCGCCGCGCAGATTGCCACAGCCGATGTCCAGCATCCGGTGCCCGGGGCGCAGCCCGTGCTCGACGAGATAGTCGAACTGCATCTCGCCCAGGGCCAGCCAGCGGTCATGGGTCCGGCTGCCGACCGCCGCCTCGGGGCTGCGGCGGGTGTCCGAGGCCATCACCGCCCGGTAGTAGCCGACATGGTCCGGGTGCTTCATCCGCAGCCAGGCGTCCCGGCCGGCCCGGCGGACGTACGGCACCACCTTCGCGGGGTGGCGCAGCGCGTAGCCCGCCTTGTGGGTGAGGGTGGCGCGATTGCTGCGCAGCTTCTTCGGTGATGTGGCGTCCGCGGGCATGACCGAGAGACCTCCGAGCTGTGTGGGAAGGGGGTTGGGGTTGGGGGTGGGGGTGGGGGTGGTGCGGGGTTATGCCGCCCGGCGGCGCAGGACCAGGACCGTCGCCAGGGTCAGCAGCAGGGCCGCGCCGCCGAGGATGCCGGTGTCGACCCACTGGAGCGTCCAGTAGTCGCCGGGCGGATTGGCCTCGTAGAAGCGGGAGACGTATCCGTTCTCGGCCATGCACCGCTTGAGTTCGGCGCCGGACGGATGCGGGCAGTTCAGTACGTCGTCCCGGTCGCCGGAGGCGGTGATCATGCCGTAGGTGCCGGTGGACCACTTCTCGCCCATCGGGGGCTTGGGACGGATGCCCTCGCTGATGTACGACCGCGGCGGGACCAGCACCCGCAGCTTGTGGGCGAGTTCGAGCGCGGCGACGGTCACGCCGGTGGCCAGCAGGGTCAGGCCCATCGCGGCCAGCACCCGGCGGGTGAGCAGCCCGATGAGGGTGCCCGCGGCGAGGCCGAAGAGGGCGGCGGCGGCGACCCGGGGGCCGGAGCCGCTGAGCGCGGAGGTCTCGTACCAGAAGAGTCCGTAGCTGCGGTCGGCGGCCGGTTCCCGCCACCAGGAGAACAGGGTGGCGAGGAGGCCGGACAGCACCACCGTGCAGACGGCGGCCAGACCGAACCGGGACGCGAACCACTGGGCGCGGCTGATGCCCTGGGACAGGACCATGCGGTGGGTGCCGAGTTCGAGGTCGCGGCCGAGCAGCGGGGCGCCCCAGAAGACGCCGATCAGCACGGGCAGCGCGATGTTCAGCAGACCGAGGTACTGGAGCGGGGCGATGTCCATCAGCAGGGGGAGGCCGTCGGGGCCGGAGCAGTGCAGCGGGCCCGGGTCGCAGTGGCCGTACCGGCCGCCGCGCAGCTCGTCGAACATGCCCGCGCGGGAGTACGCGGCGACCGCGACGGCCACCAGCAGCGCGCCCGCGCCGACCGCGACGAGCACGCGGGACTGCCGCCAGGCGAGCCACAGGGCACCCCGGACCGCGTGACGCCGGGCGGCGGGGGTGGTGGGCCGGGGGCGCGGGCGGGCGGTGGGGCGGTCGACGGGGCTGGAGGTGGTGCTCACGCGGCGACCTCCGCCGGGGTGCCGGGGGTGCGCGGGGCGTCTTCGGTCAGGTGGGCCATGAGGACGTCCTCCAGCCGGGGGTGTTCGAGGTGCCAGTCGCCGTGCAGCGGGCCGCACCGCCGGACGAGGGCGGTGAGCTGCCGGCCGCTGGTGCTGTGCCGTACGACGATGTGGTCCGCCAGCGTCCCGGCCTGATCGGCGTGTCCGGTGACCTGGACGTGGGCCTCGCGCAGCGCGTCGGCGTCCTCGCAGACCGCGGCCCGGCCGTCGCGGAGCAGCACCACCCAGTCGCAGGTCTGCTCCAGCTCGGGCAGCACATGGGAGGAGAGCACGATGCTGGTGCCGTGCTCGGCGGCCTCGGTCATCAGCGCCCCCATGATCTGACCCCGGACCACCGGGTCCAGGTCGGCCATCGGCTCGTCCAGGAGCAGCAGTTCGGGGCGTTTGCCGAGCGCGAGGGCGAGGGCGACCCGGGTGCGGCGGCCGGGCGACAGCTCGCCCAGCCGGGCGGTCGGCGCGATCTGGCCCCCGGCGATCAGGCGCTCGGCCGTCGCCCGGTCCCAGGTGGGGTTCAGCCGGGCGCCCAGGCGCAGGGTCTCGGCGACCGTGAAGCGCGGGTACAGCGGCTTGTCCTGGGTGACCAGGGCGACGCGGCTGCGCGCGGCGGGGGTCGCCGGGGCGGCGTCCAGCACCCGTATCTCTCCCTCGCGGGGGCGCAGCAGGCCGCCGGCCAGGTGCAGCAGCGTGCTCTTGCCGACGCCGTTGCGGCCGACGAGGGCGGTGATCCGGCCGGGGGGCACGGTGAACGCACAGTCCCGCAGGGCCCATTCACCCCGCGTCCGGTACCGGAACCCGAGTCCCTCGGCGTGCAGCGCGGCGGGCGCGTCCGGCCCGGTCATGCGTCCTCCTGTTGTCTGGGTTGTCTTGACTGTCTTGACTGTCTTGGCTGTCCGGGTTGTCCGGCGGGGGGTGTCCGTCGTCCGGGCCGCTGTGGCGCCCGGCTCTGCTGGTCGTGCGCGTCCAGCGCGGCCGTGACCAGGGCGAGCACATCGGCCCGCTCCAGTCCCGCGCCCCGGGCCCGCGCGGTCCAGTCGGCCAGCTCGGCGCGGAGCGGGGAGTCGTCCTCCGCGCCGGGCCGGGCGAGCGACCGGGTCACGAAGGTGCCCAGGCCCCGGCGGAGTTCCACCAGTCCGGCGGCCTCCAGGTCGCGGTAGGCCCGCAGCACGGTGTTGGGGTTGACGGCGGTGGCGGCGACGACCTCCCTGGCCGTCGGCAGCTTGTCGCCCACCTTCAACGTGCCCATGCGCAGCGCCCGTTCGGTCTGCTCGACGATCTGCACATAGGCCGGGACCCCGCCGCCACGGTCGATCCGGTACTCGACCACGTCACCTTCGCTTCTTCCATGGTTCCATTAATGAATTAACACAAGCATGGAATGGGGGCGCGGTCGATGTCAAACAGGAGGGATGGTGCGGCGGGGGGAGTGCGGCGCGGGCGGTGCGGTGGGGGCGGTGTTCGGCCGTTCCGTGGTCGGGCGCTGGAACCGGCGATCTCGCTGCGGCAGTCTGTGCCCTTGTGGCGAGCGTTCCGGGGCAGAGTGCGGGTGCGGTATCAGGTGCGGGTGCGTTTTCCGGTACGGACGGGGCGTCGGCGGCCGGGCCCATGGTGGTCTGCGGCGATGACGGACTGGCCCATCGGCTGGCGGCCGAACTGCGCGGGGTGTACGGCGAACAGGTGACGCTGGTCGTCCCGCCGACCGTCAGCCGGGTGCGCAGGCCGGTGGTGGGCCGGGCCCGGGCGGCGTCGGCGGCGCTGCTGGACCGGGTGGGGCGGGTGGGCCGGGTGGGGACGTCGGTGGCCCGGTTCCCGGTGACGGCGGCGGGCGGCCCGCCGGGTGAGGGCACCGGCGAGCGGATCGTGGAGGCCGCCGAGCCGAACGAGGCGGCGCTGGCGGAGGCGGGCGTGGACCGGGCGGCGGCCCTGGCGCTGGTCTATGACGACGACGAGACCAACATCCGGGCCGCCCTGACCGCCCGCCGCCTCAACCCCCGGCTGCGGCTGGTCGTACGGCTCTACAACCGCCGCCTCGGCCAGCACATCGAGGAACTCCTGGACCAGGCGGCGGCACTGGCGACCGGCGCGGACGGGGTGGGCGGGGGTGACACCTCGACGGTGGTCCTCTCGGACGCCGACACGGCGGCACCCGCGCTGGCGGCGACGGCGCTCACCGGCACCAGCAAGGTCGTCCAGACGGACGGGCTGATGCTGCGGGCGGTGGAGCGCGTGCCGCCCCTGCCGGGGCAGGTCGCCGACCCCGGGCTCGCCACGCTGGCGCTGCTGTCCGCGACGAGCAACGATCCGGCGGGAACGGACGGTTCGGAGGCCAGCGGCGAACAGGGGCCGCACCTGCTCCCCGACGCGGCGGCGGTGCGGTCGGCGACCGGCCGCGCCACGATCGTCCTGGAACAGGTGTCCTACTCGGGCCCGACCCTGTCCACGGCCCGCACGGGCGTCCCCCTCGCCTCGCTCTTCTCCCGCCGGCTGCGCTGGATCCTGGCGGGCCTGGCCGTCTGTGTGATCGCCCTGGCGGTGGCGCTGATGCTGGTGACGGACGACCATCCGCTGCACGCCACGTACATCACGCTGCTCGACCTCTTCGCGATCAACGAACCGGCCACGGAGGAGCCCGTGGGGCGGCAGATCCTCCAACTCCTGTCCGGCCTGGTGGGGTTGCTGCTGCTGCCGGTGCTGCTGGCCGCCGTCCTGGAGGGGCTCGGCACCTTCCGGACCGCCTCCGCCCTGCGCAAGCCGCCCCGGGGGCTGAGCGGTCATGTGGTGCTGCTGGGCCTGGGCAAGATCGGCACCCGGGTGCTGACCCGGCTGCGCGAACTGCACATCCCCGTCGTCTGCGTGGAGTCCGACCCCGAGGCGCGGGGCATGGCGACGGCCCGGCGGCTGCGGGTCCCGGTGGTCCTCGGGGATGTCACCCAGGAGGGCGTCCTGGAGGCGGCGAAGATCCATCGGGCGTCCGCCCTGCTGGCCCTGACCAGCGTCGACACCACCAACCTGGAAGCGGCCCTGTACGCCCGCTCACTGCGCTCCGAACTGCGGGTGGTGCTGAGGCTGTACGACGACGACTTCGCCACCGCGGTGTACCGCACCCTGCGCGCCGCCCACCCGGGTGCCCTCACCCGCAGCCGCAGCGTCTCCCACCTCGCGGCTCCCGCCTTCGCCTCGGCGATGTTCGGCCGCCAGATCCTCGGCGCGATCCCGGTGGAACGCCGGGTCCTGCTCTTCGCGGCGCTGGAGGTGGCCGGACAGCCGCAACTGGAGGGCCGCACGATCGCCGAGGCGTTCCGCCCGGGGGCCTGGCGGGTCCTCGCCCTGGACACGGACGCGTCCCGGCGGGCCCGCTCCGGCGACGCCACCTCACCGACCGGCGCCGCCCAGCCGTCCGGCCTGATCTGGGACCTGCCCGACACCCTCGTCCTGAACTCCGGCGACCGCGTCGTCCTGGCGGCGACCCGCCAGGGCCTCGCGGAACTGCTGGGCAGACGGAGACCGGCGGGGGCGGGCACCTGAGATCTGCGAACACTTGACCGGGAAGGGCTCTCTGGGCGCACACTGACCCCATGGAGTTCGCCGTCTTCGTCACGCTCCCCGGGCTGGTCATTCTGCTCACGGCCATAGCCTTCGTCGATCAACTGCTGCTCAGAATGGGCCGGGCCGGGCTGCTGCCCTGGCGCAACGGGGCCCGCGCCGGGCAGGTGTCGGCCACCGGGTTCGAGCAACTGCACGGCGCCCTCTCCCCGGGCAAGTCCCATGAACTGAAGGAACGTCAGTCGTCGCTCCTGATGCGCGACGACGAGGAGGACGGCGCACCCCCGAACCGCACCCGCGTCGACCTGGAGAACGGCGTGGCGGTGGTACGCCTGCCCCAGCCGCCCTCCGGCCCGAGCTGACCCCTCGGGGGCCGTGATCAGGAGCCGGCCCTCAGACACCCCACCGCCCCTCGGCCCGAGCCGACCCGCAGGCCCAGCGCCGCCCTCGGCCCGAGCTGACGCCTCGGGGGCCGTGATCAGGAGCCCGCCCTCGGACACCCCACCGCCCCTCGGCCCGAGCCGACCCGCAGGCCCAGCGCCGCCCTCGGCCCGAGCCGACCCCTCGGGGGCCGTGATCAGGAGCCCGCCCTCAGACACCCCACCGCCCCTCGGCCCGAGCCGACCCGCAGGCCCAGCGCCGCCCTCGGCCCGAGCCGACCCCTCGGGGGCCGTGATCAGGAGCCCGCCCTCAGACACCCCACCGCCCCTCGGCCCGAGCCGACCCGCAGGCCCAGCGCCGCCCTCGGCCCGAGCTGACGCCTCGGGGGCCGTGATCAGGA
>NZ_JBHYUG010000055.1:0-56300 GCF_042749375.1 Streptomyces sp. NPDC059477
GGGGTCGCGGTCCGGTCCGGGGGGCGGGGTGGTCGGGCGGGTCGCGTCGCGTCGCGGTTTGGGGCGGTGTGCGGTGGGGGCCGCGCCCCCGGGCGGGGGGGGCTGGGCCCCCGGGTCGCGGCCCCCCCCCCCGGGGCCCGCCCGTTCCCCGTACCCGGACACCCCCCCCCGAAACCGCAAACCGCAAGCCCCCGCACACACACGACATATCGCGACCGTCGAACATCGGCCACGGCGTGAGCACTTGGGTCCGGAGCGGATACGGCCGTGTCACGCGGCCGAAACAGCGCGTCCCTAATTTCTGTCGCTCGACAGGAATTCTTCGCGCTCCCAGGCAGGTGCCGCCGTGACCACCACCGCTCCCTCCGACGTCCGCCCCGACCCGCCGCGCTCCGCGCAGTCCGCCCCGGACGGCACGCTCGCCGAGTTCGGCTACCGCCAGGAGCTGCACCGCAGCCTGGGCCGGTACGCCTCGTTCGCCGCCGGGTTCTCCTTCATCTCGGTCCTGACCACCGTCTTCCAGTTCTTCGCCATCGGGTACGCGTTCGGCGGCGCGGTCTTCTTCTGGGCCTGGCCGGTGGTGCTGGTGGGGCAGTTCCTGGTGGCCGCCTGCTTCGCGGAACTGGCCGCGCGCTACCCGATCTCCGGCGCCATCTACCAGTGGTCCACCCGGCTCTCGAACGCCGTCTTCGGCTGGTTCGCCGGCTGGATCATGGTGATCGGGCAGATCGTGGTGGTCGCCGCGGCGGCGCTCGCGCTCCAGATGGTGCTGCCCGCGATCTGGTCCGGCTTCCAGCTGATCGGCACCGACCCGGCCCCCACCTCCGCCGACGGCGCCGCCAACGCCGCCGTCCTCGGCGTGCTCCTGCTGGCCCTCACCACCCTGGTCAACACCCTGGACAACAAGGTCCTGTCGGCGGTCAACCGGATCGGCGTCACCGCCGAGATCATCGGCGCGATCCTGATCGTCGTCCTGCTCCTCACCCACTCCGAGCGCTCCCCCGGCATCACCTTCCACACCACCGGCGGCGCCGAGTCCGGGCTGCTGGGCGCGCTGCTGGTGGGCTCGTTCACGGCGGCGTACGTGATGATCGGGTTCGACAGCGCGGGCGAGATGAGCGAGGAGACCCACCACCCGAGGCGTACCGCGCCGCGCACGATCCTCACCGCGCTCGGCGCGGCGGGCCTGCTCGGCGGGCTGATCGTGCTGGGCGGACTGCTGGCCGCGCCGAGCCTGACCGACGGCCGCCTCGCCGTCGACGGGCTGAGCTACGTCCTCACCAGCAGCCTGGGCGACGGGGTGGGCCGGCTGCTGCTGGCGGACGTGGCCCTGGCCATCGCCGTGGCGGCGCTCGCCATCCAGACCTCCGCCTGCCGGATGCTCTTCTCCATGGCCCGCGACGGGCAGCTCCCCTTCTCCCGCCGCCTGGCCCGCGTCAACGCCCGCACCGGCATGCCCCACGCCCCCGCCCTGGTGGTCGGCGTGCTGGCCGCCGCGCTGCTCCTGCTGAACTTCGCGTCCCCGGAGGCGTTCCTCGCCATCGGCACCACCTGCATCGTCATGCTCTACCTGGCCTACGCGATGGTCACCGGCCCGCTCCTGATCGCCCGCCTGCGCGGCCGTCTCCCCCGCACCGGCACCGACGAGACCGGCGCCCCGCTCTTCTCCCTGGGCCGCTGGGGAGTCCCCGTCAACGCCCTGGCCCTCCTGTACGGCCTGTTCATGACCGTCAACCTGGCCTGGCCCCGCGCCGAGGTGTACGACCCGGCGGGCGGGCATTGGTACTTCCAGTGGTTCACCCTGATCTTCCTGACCGTCACGATCGCGGCGGGGGCCGCCTACCGGGTGTGGCGGACCCGGCGCCCCGAGCCGGTACCGGTGCCGGAGCCGGGCTCGGCCGAGACGCCCACGACGGCCGTCCCGGCGTAGGGCCCGTCGGCATCGTCCTGTCGCCGTCAGTCGCCGCGCACCCGGGCACGCAGGTGCGTGTCGTGCCAGCCGTCCGTGTGGAGCAGCGCGGAGCGCTTGGTGCCCTCCAGGGTGAAACGGGCTCGGGCGGCGACCCGCCGGCCACGGGCCTCGGTGACCGTCCAGTACGCCACCTCGGCCATGCCGTCCCCGAGCGCGAGGGAGCGCAGCGCGACCCGGCCGAGCAGCCGCCCGGAGTCCTCGTCGGCCACCGCGAACTGGACCCCGCGCTCCGCCGCCCACTGCGCCCGCCAGTCCTCGACCCAGCCCCGCACCTCGTCCGCACCGGCCGCCGCCCGCAGATGCCAGCGGTGCAGCGCGGGGTCCTGGTACGCCCGGTGGACGGCGGGCACGTCCCCGTCCCGCCAGGGGCGCAGCAGCAGTCCGTCACCGGTGGGGAGCGTGGGCTGCGGGCTCCCGGCGAGGACACCGGCGGGCAGCACCCGGGAGGTGAGAGGAGGCATGCCCGGTATCCTGCCGGGCCACGACAGCCCGCTCCCAGCGAATTCCGGCACCCGCGCGGCCCCAAGCGCGGCCCCACCCGCCGCCGTTTCCCGGCCCCGCACCCCACCTCGTACCCTGAACCACCATGACCCGCCGATCCGCTCCCCCGCCCGCCCCGCTCCCCCAGCGTGACGGGGTCGACGCGGTGCGGGTGCGGCTGCCGTGGGAGGGGGACTGGGGGTCGGTGCGGGAGTACCTGGTGGAGCGGCTGTCGGGGGCGGGGCCCGGGGTCGTGGCGGGGATGTTCGAGGCGGGGCTGGTCGTCGGGGCGGACGGGCGGGCGGTGGCGCCGGAGACGGACTTCGTCCCGGGGATGTATGTGTGGTTCCACCGCGAGCTGCCCTACGAGGTGCCGGTGCCGTTCCCGATCGACGTGGTCTACCGCGACGAGCATCTCGTCGTCGCCGACAAGCCGCATTTCCTGGCCACCACCCCGCGCGGCAGCCATGTCGTCCAGAGCGCCCTCGCCCGGCTCCGGCGTGAACTGGACCTGCCCGCGCTGGGCGCCGCGCACCGCCTCGACCGGCTCACGGCCGGCCTGGTGCTGTTCACCGTCCGCCCCGGGGAACGCGGCGCCTACCAGCGGCTGTTCGGCGAACGGCGGGTGCGCAAGGAGTACGAGGCGGTGGCGCCGTACGATCCCGGGCTCGCCCTGCCCCGGACCGTGCGCAGCCGGATCCTCAAGGAGCGCGGGGTGCTGGCCGCGCGGGAGATTCCGGGCGAGCCCAACGCGGTGACCGAGGTCGTGCTGGCCGAGCACCGCGCCGACGGGCTGGGCCGCTACCGGCTGCTGCCCACCACCGGCCAGACCCATCAGCTACGGGTGCACATGACCGCCCTCGGGGTGCCGATCCTCGGCGATCCGCTGTACCCGGCCATCGCCCCGCCCGTACCGCCCGGCGACTTCCGCCGCCCGCTGCAACTGCTGGCCCGGGCGCTGGAGTTCACCGACCCGGTGACGGGCGTGGAGCATCGGTTGCGCAGCGGGCGGGTGCTGGGGGCCTGGGCGGAGCCGGAGGAGTGGGCTGCGGGGCGGTAGCCCCCCCCCGCAGCCGGACCGCCGTCCCGCCCCGGCTGCCTCCTCAGTCCCCCCGCCACCACCGTACGAACCGCCGCCAGGCGCCCGGCCGTTTGTCGGGTTCCGGGGCGGGCTCGGGCGGTCGCGTGTACGGGGGTGGCGGGGGCGACGGGTTGGCGCGCAGTGGGGCGGTCGGGGTCGCGCCCGGCCCCGGGGAGACGATCTCCCAGGTCGGCGGGGGCTCCGGGTGCCGGATCGCCGGGGGTGTCTGGATGTCCTGCGTCGGCTTGGGGGCGAAGGTGACGGGGAGGGCGACCAGATGGCGGGAGGCGATGGACTCGGTCCAGCGCAGCCGGTCCTCGGGGCAGTCGAGTTCCACGTCGGGCAGCCGCATCAGCAGCGCGTCGACGCCGGTGTCGGCGATGGCGCGGCCGATGTCCTGGCCGGGGCATTCGTGCGGGCCGCCGCCGAAGGAGAGGTGGGAGCGGTTGCCCTGCATATGGGCGGCGAGGTCGGGCCGCACGCGCGGGTCGATGTTGCCCGGGGCGGGCGCGAACAGCAGGCCGTCGCCGCGTTTGATGCGCTTGCCGCCCAGCTCGGTGTCCTGCTTGGCGAAGTACGCGAACACGGTGCTGAAGGGGGGTTCGTCCCACAGGGACTGCTCGACCGCCTCGGGCACGGTCATCTGGCCGCCGTTGAGCTGGGCGCGGAAGCGGGGGTCGGTGAGGACCATGCGCAGCACGCTGGAGAGCAGGTTGACGGTGGTCTCGTAGGAGGCGAGCAGCACCAGCCGCAGATGCTCGCGCACCTCGTCGTCGCTCAGCTTGGCGGGGTGGCGGACGAGATAGCTGGTGAAGTCCTCCTGGGGGTCGGCGCGGCGGCGCAGGGTGAGCCTGCTGAGCGCGTCCATGACCTTGGCGTGACTGGCGATGGCGGTCTCGGTGCCCTTGAGGGTGTCGCGGGCGGCGTGCACGAGTTCGTCGCCGTACTCGCCGGGCATGCCGAGGATCTCGCACATCACGCCCATCGGCAGATGCTCGGTGAACTCGCTGACGAGGTCGGCGGTGCCCCGCTCGCAGAACCGGTTGACGAGCCGCTGGGTGTGCCGGTTGATGTGCCGGCGCAGCGAGCGGTGATCGATGGTGGACACGGCGCCGGTGACCGCGCCGCGCAGCCGCAGGTGTTCGTCGCCCTCGGCGTGCGAGGCGATGGGCTGCCAGGCGATGTGCGGCATCAGCGGATGGTCGTCCTTGACCTTGCCCTCGGTCATCGGGGTCCAGATGCGGCTGTCGCGGGTGTACTGCGCGGGGCTGCGCACCATGTGCAGGTTCTCGGCGTGGCCGAGCACCACCCACATGGGGATGTCGTCGTGGAGCAGCACGGGCGCGACGGGGCCGTGTTCGGCGCGGAGTTTCTCGTACAGGCCGCTGAGGTCGAGCGCCTCGGGGCCGTAGAGGCGCTGCGGGTCGCCGGGGCCGGGGCCGGGGCGGTGGGCGGGGCAGCCGGGGGGCGGGGCGCCGGGGAGGTCGTCCGTACCGGTCGAGGGGTGGGGTTCAGGCGTCACGGAAGGGCTCCGGTCAGGTGAGGACGCCCGCCGTGGCGAGCTTGTGCAGGAAGCGCATGAGGGTCATCAGGGTGTCCCGGCTGGCGGCCCGGCGGCGGGCGTCGCACTCCACGATGGGGATCTCCGGGGCGAGGTCGAGGGCGGTGCGCAGTTGCTCTACGGGGTAGTGGGGGGCGCCGGGGAAGGTGTTGACGGCGACCACGAAGGGCACGCCGCGCTCCTCCAGGCGGCCCATGACGTCGTAGCTGACCTCCAGGCGCCGGGTGTCGATCAGGACCACCGCGCCGAGGGCGCCCTCGAACAGGCCGTTCCACAGGAACCAGAAGCGTTCCTGGCCGGGGGTGCCGAAGAGATAGAGGACCAGTTGCTCGGAGACGGTGATACGGCCGAAGTCCATGGCCACGGTGGTGGCCGTCTTGGTGTCGGAGCCGCGGTTGTCGTCGACACCGACGCCTGCCTGGGTCATGGTCTCCTCGGTCGTCAGCGGTCTGATCTCGCTGACCGAGCCGACCATGGTGGTCTTGCCGACGCCGAACCCGCCCACGATCACGATCTTCACCGCGGCCTTGGCCGTGTGCGGGAGATGGTCCTCGGTGCGGGGGCCGGGGACGGTGTCAGAGCCTTTGAAGTCCATGCATCACCGCTTCGAGAAGGGACCGGTCGGCAAGCGCCTGGCGGACGATGGGGGCCCGCGCGTGGACCAGTTCGGCCGCCAGCATCTCGGTGAGCAGGACGGTCACCGCGCTGTACGGGAGGCTGAGGTAGGCCGAGAGTTCGGCGACGGACAGGGGGGCGGCGCACAGGCGCAGCACCGCGGCCTGTTCGGGGGCGGTGGAGGGCGGCGGGTCCTCGGCGCGCGCCACGATCAGGGTGACGAGGTCCAGTCCCGCGCGCTCGCTGTCGGCGCCCCCGATGACGTAGAAGCGCTCGGGGTTGCCGCCGGGCCTGCCGTCGCCGGGGGCGGTGTCCTCCGGGGGGTTGTCGTCGGGGGGCCGGCGCTGCGGGGACGGGGTCTCGGGGTGCTGGTCCTCGGGGTGGCGGTCGGCGCGGGGTCGGTGGTCGCGGGGGCGGTCCTCGGGGTGCCGGTCGGTGCGGGGCCCGTTCTGGCGGTGCCGGTCCTCCGGGGGGCGGCCCTCCCGGGGGCTCCGGCCGCCACCGGCACCCGGTGGGGGCGGGGAGGTGGCCGGGGGCGGCGTCGGCGGTGGCCGGAGTGGCTCCTGGGGGTAACGCCTCTGGCGTTTGGGAGGCGTCATACGGTCTGCCCGTTGCTGTGCCGCGCGGGACTGGTGAGGTGGGCGCCGATCCGGACGACCAGGTCGCGCATGCGGCTGCTCATCATGCCGGGCTCGCACCTGATGTCGGACAGGACCGCGAGATAGGCGTTGGCACCGGCCGCCATCAGATAGAAGTAGCCGCGGTCGATCTCGATGACGATGAGGTTCATCTCGCCGTCGCTGCCGGACAGTTCCTGGGCGACGGCGTTGGCGAGGCTCTGCATTCCCGCGCAGGCGGCGGCCACCCGGTCGGCGGCGTCCGGATCGCCGGAGTAGCGGGCGAGGCGCAGACCGTCGGCGGAGAGCACCACGATCATCTCGATGCCCGGCACCCCGTCGTACAGGTCCTTGAGCAGCCAGTCGAAGTTGGCGCGGTACGTCACTTGACGTCCCCTTCGTCATCATCGGCCTCGGTGCGGGCCGTCTCGTCGATCAGGTAGAGGTACTTGGTCGGGTTCCGGGTGAAGTCGGTCGGGTGGGTGCCGGGCGGCAGGTCCTTCTTCAGGCCCTCCCAGAAGGACTCGACCCACGCCCCGGGCGGCACGAACTCCTTCTCCGGGGCCGGCTCGGGCTCGGGTTCCGGCTGCGGGGTCCCGGCGGCCAGGGCGGCCTCACGGGCCTCGCGCTCGGCCTTCTCGGCGGCTTCGGCGGCGTACTGGGCGCGGTACTGCTCGGTGATCCGCTGGGTGATCGGGATGGTGGCGCGGCTGCGGCGCTGCGGCAGGCCGTGGGCCGTCCACTCGGTGATGACCGGGACGTCGTCCTCCAGGGAGACCCCCTGCGGGATCTTCGGGCTGGTGGGGCGCCGCTTCTTGGGCGGGCGCGCGGGGCCCGGCAGGGCGTCGGTGGAGACCGGGATGCCGGTGGCGCCGATGCCGTGCGCGAGGCCGACGCCGCGCTCGTGGGTGAGCATGTCCATCGGCACGATGAGCACCGCGCGGACCCCGCCGTACGCGGAGGTGCGCAGCGCGATCCGCATGTTGAACTGGCCGCACAGCCGCCCGACGACGGCGAGGCCGAGGCGCGGGCTGTCTTCGAGTTCCTGCATGTCGACGCCCATCATGGCGTTCTTGATCATCTTCTCGGCGCCGGCCCGGGACTCCTCGCCCAGGCCCATGCCGCCGTCCTCGATCTCGATGGCCAGCCCGCTCTGCACCTCGATGGCGGTGACATGCACCTTGGTGTGCGGGGGCGAGTAGCGGGTGGCGTTGTCGAAGAGTTCCGCGCAGGCGTGGATGATCGGCTCGACGTAGATGCCCTTGGCGCTGAGCCGGGCGATGTTGTTCAGCTTGATCCGGCGGTACTCCAGGATCCGGGACATCGCGCCGCGCAGGGTGGAGTACATGGAGACGTCCAAGGGCCAGTTGCGGCCGGGGCGTCCGCCGCCGAGCACGGAGATGGAGTCGGCGAGGCGGCCGATCAGCGCGGTGCCGTGGTCGATGCGCAGCAGGTCGTCGAAGACCTCGGGGTTGGTGCCGTGGTCCTCCTCCATCTCGCGGAGTTCATTGGCCTGCTGGTGGACGATGGCCTGGACCCGGCGGGCGATGTTGACGAAGGAACGCTGGGCGGAGTCGCGCAGGTTCTCCTCGTGGTCGACGATCCGCAGCATCAGCCGGACCAGTTCCTTCTGGACGTCGGGGATGCTGCCCCAGCCCTCCTCGATCTCGTCGAGTTCGAGGAGGGTCTCCCGGGCCGTGTTGCCCTTGCGCATGTGGTCGATGGCGCCGGGGACGATGTCGGTGGCGAGGTAGAGCATGCGCCCGTCGTTGGCGGCGATCCGCTCTTCCAGTTCGGCGGTGTACCGGGCGTGCTCGGCCCGCAGTTCGCGGATGGCCCGGCCGCGGCGCACCACCTCGGCGGCGGTCAGGATCACCAGGAGCGTGGCCACGGCGCCGCAGCAGCCGACCGCGAGACGGGCGGCCGGGGCCACCAGGGCGACGGCGGCGCCGGTCGCCGCGGCCATCAGTACGGCGGGCAGCAACAGCAGGCGCGCGTAGGGAAGTTCGCGGCGTCGGGGAGGGGGTTGAACACTCACCATGTGGGCCCTCGGAAGCGAATCGGCGGGGAGGTCGGGCGGGCATCGGGTGGACGTGTGACGGGCGTCGGTCGGGCAGCTGTCGGGCATCGGGCTGGCGTCGGTCGGGCGTCGGGCGTGCTGGGGAGCACCGCGCTGGGGGAACGCTGCGCATCGACACTTCGGCGTGTTCGAGACCTTGGGGATCTTTAGGAACAAACGCACGAATGATCTCAACTCGGTGCGCTGCGGGCGAGCTTAGTCCGGGCGGATCATCGCCGTGTCATCTTCGGCAAGCCCCTGAAATGGCGGCGCGACGGGAGTAGTCTCGGCTCCATTTGCACACTGAGCACCGAATCGCACACGCCGCGTAACGGTGTACAGGCGTCCGAAGTCCTCTCACCGTGACGAGTGAAGCCACCTCGGCCCGCGAGAGCCGGAGCACACCCCTTTGCCGGGCGCCCCGCTCAGCCGCCCCGCGCAGCCGCGCCTGCGCCACTGCGCCCGCTCAGCCGCACCTGCTCTACCGCGGCTACTCGACCGCGCCCGCTCAACCGCCCGCGATCCGCAGCGCGGCGTCCGCCGTGGCCTCCGCGAACACCCGCACCGGGCGTTCGGGCCCCGAGCGCCGGACCAGGATGACGCCCTCGATCAGCCCGAACACCAGATCCGTACGCAGCTCCAGCTCACCCTTGGCCAGCACGCCCCCGGCGTCCGTGGCGGCCAGCAACTTCCGGTAGGCGTCGCGCAGTTCGGCGCGCACCGCGTGGAACCCGGCGAACCGCTCGCTGCGCACCTCGGGCAGCAGATACAGCGCGCCCAGGTTGTCGGGGCCGCCGCACAGCAGCTCCACGTCCGCCCGGCACAGCTCCCACAGCCGCCGCTCGGCGGGCCGGGCGTCCTCGGCGAGCAGCGCACGGGCGTAGGCGAGGGACGGGGTGACCGTCGACTCCAGCAGTTCGGCGAGGAGTTCCTCCTTGCCGGACACGTAGTGGTACATCGACGCCTGCCGCATCCCGGCCCGCTCGGCGAGGGCCCGGGTGGAGGTGGCCGCGTAGCCGAGGGTGGTGAACAACTCGGCGGCGGCCAGCAGCAGTTCGGCGCGTGGCTCCAGCCCGCTGTCCGAGCGCCCCGCGGCCCGGGGCCGTCCGACCCGTCGTGCACCATCCGTCGTCCCCATACGTCCGATCGTCGCACAGCATGTCGCCGGGTGATCACAGCGCACACTGCCGGGCGATCACAGCGCACACCGCCGGGCGATCACCGCCGGTTGCTCACCGCCGCACCGCCGGACGATCCGGCCCCTTCCCCGCGCCCGCCCCGGTCCACCCCGCCCCGCCCCGCCGTGAGCGATCGGTAACCCCCCGGGAACGCACGGGCAACACCGAGGACCCGACCCCCACCTAATTTCTATCGAACGACAGAAACCCCCTTCAGCAGTCCCCTTCAGCAGTCCCCTTCAGGAATCCCCTCTCGTGTCCCATCGGATCGGTACCCCGCCGGAGGTTCCCCATGGCAACAGCCACCACATACGGCGCCCGAGCCCACGCACGGGCGCAGCAAGGCACCCGGGCCGAGGCCATGCCCGTCGTACCGGCCGCCGACTGGCCGGGGCCGCCCTGCGAGGCGGGGCACCTGGTGTGGGCCGAGACGGTCGCGGGCGGGAACTACACCCACCGGGTCCTCGCCCGCGGCACCGAACTGCGCCTGACCGACCTGCGCGGCGACGCCTGCGCCCATCTGCTGCTGTACGCCGCCGACCGGCCCTGGGAGCGGCTGAACGTCGCCGACACGGTCAAGGTGCAGTGGAACGCCTACCTCGGCGAAGGCGGGCTCCTGCTGTCCGACCAGGGGCGGGTGCTCGCGTCGACGGTCACCGACAGCTCCGGGCGCCACGACGCCCTGTGCGGCACCTCCACCCTCGCCCGCAACACCGCCCGCTACGGCGACGGCACCCCCCAGTCGCCCTCCCCCGCCGGGCGCGAGCTGTTCAAGCTGGCCGCCGCCAAGAACGGCCTGGGCCCCCGCGATCTGCCGCCCTCGCTCTCCTTCTTCCAGGGCGTCGAGGTCGGCGAGGACGGCGCCCTGGACTTCACCGGCTCGGCCGGGCCCGGAGCGAGCGTCACCCTGCGCGCCGAGCAGGACATCACCGTACTCATCGCGAACGTCCCGCACCCCCTCGATCCGCGCCCCGGCTACCACAGCACCCCGCTGGAGGTGCTCGCCTGGCGCGCGGCCCCGACCCGCCCCGGCGACCCGCTGTGGGACGCCACCCCCGAGGGCCGCCGCGCCTTCCTCAACACCACCGAATTCCTCGCCGCGAGGGGGCTCGCATGACCAGCAGCCAGAACACCGGGGCCGTCACCGGGACCGACACCGGAGCCGACGCGAGGGCCATCACCCGGACCATCACCGCAGCCGCCACGGAGGCCATCACCCGCACCACCGTCCCCGCCCGCGCCGCCTGGTCGTCCCTGATCCGCCCCGGCGAGACCCTCACCATCACCGACCTGCACGGCAACCAGGCCGTCGACTTCCTCGTCTACGACGCCCAGGACACCGCGATCCGCTACAGCGCGCCCGACACGATCCACGCCCAGGGCGGCATCTTCCTCACCACCGGCAGTGTGCTCCTCTCCACCGAGCACACGCCCCTGATGACGGTGACCGCCGACGAGGTCGGCCGCCACGACACCGTGGGCGGCGCCTGCTCCAAGGAGTCCAACACCCTGCGCTACGGCCACCACACCTGGTCCCAGCACGCCTGCGTCGACAACTTCCTCGCCGAGGGCGCCCGTTACGGCCTCGGCAAACGCGACCTGGTCTCCAACATCAACTGGTACATGAACGTCCCCGTCGAGAAGGACGGCACCCTCGGCATCGTCGACGGCCGCTCGGCCCCGGGCCGCTCCCTGAGCCTGCGCGCCGAACGCGAGGTCCTCGTCCTGGTCTCCAACTGCCCCCAGATCAACAACCCCTGCAACGGCTTCGAACCGACGCCGGTCGAGATGACCGTCACGAAGCCCAGGGCCTCGCGGACGACCCCGGAGACCACCCGATGACCTACGACACCCTCCTGATCGCCAACCGCGGCGAGATAGCCGTGCGCATCATCCGTACCGCCCGTGACCTGGGCCTGCGCACGGTCGCCGTCCACTCCGACCCCGACCGCTCCGCCCCGCACGTGCGGCTCGCGGACGAGGCGGTGCGGCTCGGTCCGGCGCCCGCGCGGGAGTCGTATCTGGACGCCGATCTGGTGCTGAAGGCGGCGAAGGACACCGGCGCGGGCGCGATCCACCCCGGCTACGGCTTCCTGTCCGAGGACGCCTCCTTCGCGCGGCGCTGCGAGGACGCGGGGATCGTGTTCGTCGGCCCGACGCCCCGGCAACTGGAGCTGTTCGGTACGAAGCACACCGCGCGGGCGGCGGCCCGGGCGGCCGGGGTGCCGCTGGCGCCGGGCACGGGACTGCTGGCGTCCCTTGAAGACGCGCTCGGGCAGGCGGCGGCCATCGGCTACCCGGTGATGCTGAAGGCCACCGGCGGTGGCGGCGGCATCGGCATGTCGGCCTGCCGGGACACCGCCGGACTCACCGAGGCGTGGGAGCGGGTGCAGCGGGTCGCCGCCGCGTCCTTCGCCACGCCCGGCGTGTTCCTGGAGCGGCTGGTCGAGCACGCCCGCCATGTCGAGGTGCAGATCTTCGGCGACGGCGCCGGGAAGGTCGTCGCCCTCGGGGACCGTGACTGCTCCCTCCAGCGCCGCAACCAGAAGGTCCTGGAGGAGGCCCCGGCCCCCGGCCTGCCCGACCGGGTCCGCACCGGGCTCGCCAACGCCGCCCGCGACCTGTGCGCCTCGGTCGGCTACCGCTCCGCCGGAACCGTCGAGTTCGTGTACGACGCCGCCCGCGAGGAGGCGTACTTCCTGGAGGTCAACACCCGCCTCCAGGTCGAACACCCGGTCACGGAGGAGACGTACGGCGTCGATCTGGTCGCCTGGATGCTGCGGCTGGCGCGCGGTGAGCGGGATGTCGTGCGCGACCCGGGCGCCCCGCGCGGTCACGCCGTCGAGGCCCGGATCTACGCCGAGGACCCCTCCCGCGACCACCGGCCCGGCGCCGGGCTGCTGACCCGGGTGGAGTTCCCGCCGGATGTCCGCGTCGACGGCTGGGTGGAGACCGGCACGGAGGTGACGACGTCGTACGACCCGCTGCTCGCGAAGGTGATCGCCCACGGCCCGGACCGAAGGACCGCGCTCGAACGGCTGGACGAGGCGCTGGCCCGCACCCGCGTGGACGGCATCGAGACCAACCTGGGCCTGGTCCGCGCGGCCCTGACCGACCCGGACTTCCGTGCCGCGCACCACTCCACGGCCACCCTCGCCGGCGTCCACGACCCCACCCCGCGGATCGAGGTGGCCGCCGCCGGGACGCTCACCACCGTCCAGGACTGGCCGGGCCGCACCGGCTACTGGCAGATCGGCGTCCCCCCGAGCGGCCCCATGGACGACCGCTCGTTCCGCCTCGGCAATCTCGCCCTGGGCAACCCCGAGGGCGCCCCCGGCCTCGAATGCACCCTCCAGGGCCCGTCCCTGCGCTTCACCCACCCCACCACCGTCTGTGTCACGGGCGCCCCGGCCCCGGTGACGCTCGACGGCACACCGCTCGCGCAGTGGACACCGGTCACCGTCCCCGCCGGAGCCCTCCTGGAGGTCGGCGCCCCCACCGGAGCCGGACTGCGCACGTACGTCCTTTTCGCGGGCGGCCTCGACGTCCCCGCCTTCCTGGGCAGCGCGAGCACCTTCACACTGGGCCGGTTCGGCGGGCACGGCGGCCGGGCACTGCGCACCGGCGACGTCCTGCACGGCGGCACCGTCACCGAAGGCACTCCGGTCACCGACCCGCCCGCCTTCACCTCCGTGTGGCACATCGGCGCCGTGGAGGGCCCGCACGCGGCACCGGAGTTCTTCACCGAGGACGACATCCGCGACTTCTACGCCGCCGAATGGAAGGTGCACTTCAACTCCGCCCGCACCGGGGTACGGCTCGTCGGCCCCAAGCCGCGCTGGGCCCGCACCGACGGCGGCGAGGCCGGCCTGCACCCGTCCAACATCCACGACACCCCGTACTCCGTCGGCGCCGTCGACTACACCGGCGACATGCCGGTGCTGCTCGGCCCCGACGGCCCCTCCCTCGGCGGTTTCGTCTGCCCGGCCACCGTGCTCAGCGGCGAGCGCTGGAAGCTGGGCCAGCTCCGGCCGGGCGACACGGTCCGCTTCACCCCGGTCCGCGTGGACGGCTCACCGCGCGCGGAGATCACCGACGGGGGCGTGCTCGCCCGGGACGGCGATGTCACCTACCGGCGCAGCGGCGATGACAACCTCCTCGTCGAGTTCGGGCCGATGCAACTCGACCTCGCCCTGCGGATGCGGGTGCACGCCCTCATGGAGGCGGTCGGCGCGGCGGATCTGCCCGGGGTCCTGGACCTCACCCCGGGCATCCGCTCCCTCCAGATCCGCACCGACCCCGCCCGGCTCCCCCAGCACGCCCTGCTCCCCCGGGTACGGCGGCTGGTGACCGCCCTCCCGCCCACCGACCGCCTGGTGGTCCCGTCCCGCACGGTCCATCTCCCGCTGTCCTGGGACGACCCCGCGACCCGCGAGGCCATCGCCCGCTACATGGCGGGGGTCCGCGACGACGCCCCCTGGTGCCCGTGGAACATCGAGTTCATCCGCCGCGTCAACGGCCTGAACACCGTCGAGGACGTGTACCGCACGGTCTTCGACGCCGAGTACCTGGTGCTGGGCCTGGGCGATGTCTACCTGGGCGCCCCCGTGGCCACCCCGCTGGACCCCCGCCACCGCCTGGTCACCACCAAGTACAACCCCGCCCGCACCTGGACCGCCGAGAACTCGGTCGGCATCGGCGGCGCGTATCTGTGCGTGTACGGCATGGAGGGCCCCGGCGGCTACCAGTTCGTGGGGCGGACCACCCAGGTCTGGTCGGGGTGGACCCAGCGGGGCGCGTTCGAGCCCGGCAAACCGTGGCTGCTGCGCTTCTTCGACCGGATCAAGTGGTACCCGGTGGACGCCGAAGAACTCCTCGAACTACGCGCCGACCTGGTCTCCGGCCGGTTCGTGCCGACGATCGAGGAGGGCACCTTCTCCCTGGCCGCCTACGAGGAGTTCCTCGCCCGCAACGCCGGGTCGATCGCCGATTTCCGTACCCGGCAGCAGTCGGCGTTCGCGGCGGAGCGGGACGCGTGGGAGGCGGCGGGCGAGTTCACCCGGGCCGAGGCGGCGGCAGCGCCCGCGCCCCCGGCGGGCGAGGTGACGGTGCCGCCGGGCGGACGGCTCGTCGAGGCGGAGTTCGCGGCATCGGTGTGGCAGGTGAACATCGCGCCCGGCGACACCGTGACGGCGGGTCAGCCACTGCTCGCGCTGGAGGCCATGAAGATGGAGTCACGGGTGTCCGCGCCGGTGGCAGGCGTGGTGACCGAGGTACTGGCCCGCCCCGGCGACCAGGTGGAGGCGGGCACGGCCCTGCTCGTCCTGGCCCAGGCGACGGGTTGAACAGGGGAGCAGGCAACCGGGCGAACCGGCGCCGACAGTCCGGCCGGCCGAACCAACGACACGAGGAGCGAGCAAGCATGTCCACCACCGTCGACCGGGTCCGTGCCGCCTACGAGCGGATCGTGGCCGTGGACCGCCCGGAGATCTGGATCGACCTGCGTCCCCGCGCGCAGGCCGAGGCGGAGGCGGCGGCCCTGGACGCCCGCGTGGCCGCCGGGGAACACCTCCCGCTGGCGGGCAGGCTGCTGGCGGTCAAGGGCAACATCGACGTGGCGGGCCTGCCCACGACGGCGGGCTGTCCGTCGTACGCCCACCGCCCGGCCGCCGACGCCCCGGCGGTGGCCCGGCTGCGGGCGGCGGGGGCGCTGGTCCTGGGCACCACCAATCTCGACCAGTTCGCGACCGGCCTGGTGGGCACCCGCTCGCCCTACGGCGCCGTGCGCAACGCGTGGGACCCGGCGCGGGTGAGCGGCGGCTCCAGCTCCGGCTCGGCGGTGGCGGTCGCCCTGGGCGTCGCCGATCTGGCCCTCGGCACGGACACGGCGGGCTCGGGCCGGGTTCCGGCCGCCTTCAACGGCATCGTCGGCCTCAAACCGACCCGTGGCCTGATCCCGACGACCGGCGTGGTCCCGGCCTGCGCCACGCTCGACTGTGTCACGGTGTTCGCCCGCACCCTCCCGGAGGCCGAGACAGCCCTGTCGTACCTGACGGCCCCACCGGCCCGGGACCTCCCGCCGCTCCCCGCACGCACCCCGGGCCCCTGGCGCATCGCCGTCCCGCCGACCGGACAGCTGGGCGAGCTGGACGAGGGCTGGGCCCAGGCGTACGAGGCGGCGGTGGCCCGGCTGACGGAGGCGGGCGCGGAGATCCGCACGCTCGACCTCACCCCGTTCACCCAGGCGGCGGCGATGCTGTACGAGGGCGCGTTCGTGGCCGAGCGCTACACGGCCGTGGGCGCCTTCGTCGACAAGGCTCTGGCCGCCGGTGCCACCGACCTCGATCCGACCGTGTCCGGCATCATCACCGGCGCCCGCGATGTCCCGGCCCACCGTCTCTTCGCCGACCAGGCCCGCCTGGCCACCCTGCGCGCCCACGCCCTGGCGGAACTCGCCGACGCGGACGCGCTGCTGCTCCCGACCGCCCCGGGCCACCCCACCCTCGCCGAGGTCGCGGCGGACCCGCTGGGCACCAACGCCCGCCTGGGCCGCTTCACCAACTCCACCAACCTCTTCGACCTGGCGGCGGTGGCCGTCCCGGCGGGCGAGGTGTCGGGCCTGCCGTTCGGCGTGATGCTGATCGGCCCGGCGTTCACCGACGAACGCCTGGCCCGCATCGCGGCCTCGCTGCCCCCACAGGCCCAAGTGGCCGTGGTGGGCGCCCACTTGACGGGCCAGCCCCTCAACCCCCAACTCCTGGCCCTGGGTTCCCGCTTGTCCCGCACGACGACAACGGCCCCCCTCTACCACCTGCACGCCCTGAACACGACGCCGGAGAAACCGGGCCTGGTGTACGTAGGAGAGGGCGGCCAGGAGATCGAGACAGAGATCTGGACCCTCCCCCCGGAGTCCCTGGGCAACCTCCTGACGACCCTCCCCCGCCCGATGACACTGGGCCGAGTCCACCTGGCAGACGGCACCACCACCCCAGGCTTCCTGTGCGAGCCGAGCGCACTGGAAGAAGCGGAGGACATCACGTCATTCCAAGGTTGGCGCGCATATGTGAATCGCCGTGCGGAGGTCTGACCTAAGGGGCGCGGGGAACTGCGCGACCAGCCCCCACCGGCCCGCACCCGCCGCCGAACCCCTCACCCCACCGACGAATAGGCCACAACCCCCCGCAACAACCCATCAACCGCCTTGCGCGCAGCCTTCCCCACCGTCGATCCGCTGGGCGCAGCCGCCGCCACCTGCCCCAGCACATCAATCACCTGCTTGCACCACCGCACAAAGTCCCCGGCCGGCATCTCCGCCTCCCGCAGCACCTCGTCGAGCCCCTTCCCGGAGGCCCACTGGTACGCGGCCCAGGCGAACCCGAGATCCGGCTCACGCTGCCCGACCCCTTCGGTCTGGGTGATCCGGAAGTCCTCCTCCAGGGCATCCAGCCGCCCCCAGATCCGCACCATCTCGCCCAGCGCGGCCGTGGCCTTCCCGGACGGCACCTTGGGTGCCATGGCGTCATCGGCGGCCCGCGCCTCGTACACCAGCGCGGACGCGCAGGCCGCCAGCTCGGCGGGCGCGAGCCCTTCCCACACCCCGGCGCGCAGGCATTCACTGGCCAGCAGATCCAGCTCGCCGTACAACCGGGCCAGCCGCTTGCCGTGCTCGGTGACCTCGTCGTCGCGCAGATAGTCCAGCTCGGTCAGCAGGGCCACGATCCGGTCGAAGGTGCGGGCGATCGTGTTGGTGCGCCCCTCGATCCGCCGCTCCAGCTGAGAGGTGTCACGCAGCAGCCGGTGATAGCGCTCGGCCCAGCGGGCGTGGTCCTCGCGGTCGGAGCAGCCGTGGCAGGGGTGCGCGCGCAGCTCGGCGCGCAGCCGGGCGATCTCCCGGTCGTCGGCGGCCTGGGAGCGCTGCTTGCGGTGCCGGTCGGCCGGGATGTGCCCGGCCTTGGTGCGCAGCGCGGAGGCGAGATCCCGGCGGGACTGCGGGGAGCGCGGGTTGAAGGACTTGGGGATCCGCATCCGCTCCAGCGCCTCCACCGGGACCGGGAAGTCCATCGCGGCGAGCCGCTTGACCTGCCGCTCGGCGGTCAGCACCAGCGGCCGGGGCCCGTCGTGCGCCTCGAAGCCGCGATGCCCGTTGGAGCGCCCGGCGGGCAGCCCCGGATCCAGCACCAGCGCCAGCCCGGCGTACTTCCCCGTGGGGACGTGGATGACATCGCCCGGCTTGAGCCGCTCCAGCGCGACCGCGGCCTCGGCTCTGCGCTGGGCGGCGCCCTGCCGGGCCAGGTCGTTCTCCCGGTCCTTGAGTTCGCGGCGCAGCCGCGCGTACTCCTCGAAGTCGCCGAGGTGGCAGGTCATCGACTCCTTGTAGCCGTCGAGACCTTCCTCGTTGCGCTGCACCTGCCGGGAGATCCCCACCACGGACCGGTCGGCCTGGAACTGCGCGAACGACGTCTCCAGCAGCTCGCGCGAGCGATGCCGCCCGAACTGCTCGACCAGGTTGACCGCCATGTTGTACGACGGCTTGAAGCTGGAGCGCAGCGGATAGGTGCGGGTACCGGCGAGCCCGGCGAGATGGTCGGGGTTCATGCCGCGCTGCCACAGCACCACGGCATGGCCCTCGATGTCGATGCCCCGGCGTCCGGCGCGGCCGGTGAGCTGGGTGTACTCGCCGGGGGTGATGTCGGCGTGCTGCTCGCCGTTCCACTTGACGAGCTTCTCCAGGACCACGGACCGGGCGGGCATGTTGATGCCCAGGGCGAGGGTCTCGGTGGCGAACACGGCCTTGACCAGGCCGCGCACGAACAGTTCCTCCACGACCTCCTTGAAGGTCGGCAGCATGCCCGCGTGGTGGGCGGCGATACCGCGCTCCAGGCCCTCCAGCCACTCGAAGTAGCCCAGGACGTGCAGATCCTCGGACGGGATGGACGCGGTGCGCTCCTCGACCAGTTCACGGACCTTCAGACGGGCCTCGTCGTCGTTGAGCCGCAGGCCCGCGTACAGGCACTGCTGGACGGCGGCCTCGCAGGCGGCGCGGCTGAAGATGAAGGTGATCGCCGGGAGCAGGCCCTCCGCGTCGAGCCGCTCGATGACCTCGGGGCGGCTGGGCGTCCAGATCCGGGAGCGCTGTCTGCGCTCGCGCTCACGGTCGGCCTCGCGCATGGACCGGCCGCGTCTGCGGTCCTGGTAGGAGGGCCGGCTGGCCTCCATGCGGGCCATCCGGGTCAGATCGGGGTTGACGGCCTTGCGGTGGCCCTCGCCCTCCTCGAACAGGTCGTACATCCGCCGCCCGGCGAGGACGTGCTGGAACAGCGGCACCGGCCGGTGCTCGGAGACGATCACCTCGGTGTCGCCGCGCACGGTGTCGAGCCAGTCGCCGAACTCCTCGGCGTTGGAGACGGTCGCCGAGAGTGAGACGAGCGTCACCGACTCGGGCAGATGGATGATCACTTCCTCCCAGACGGCGCCCCGGAAGCGGTCGGAGAGGTAGTGCACCTCGTCCATCACCACATGGCCCAGGCCGAGGAGGGTTCGCGAGCCCGCGTACAGCATGTTCCGCAGCACCTCGGTGGTCATCACGACCACGGGGGCGTCGGAGTTGACGCTGTTGTCGCCGGTGAGCAGGCCGACCTTGTCGGTGCCGTAGCGCCGGCACAGGTCGTTGTACTTCTGGTTCGACAGCGCCTTGATGGGTGTCGTGTAGAAGCACTTGCGGCCCTGGGTGAGGGCGAGGTGGACGGCGAACTCGCCCACGATCGTCTTGCCGGAGCCGGTGGGGGCGGCGACCAGCACGCCCTTGCCGGACTCCAGCGCCTCACAGGCCTCGATCTGGAAGGGGTCGAGGCCGAAGTCGTACATCTCGCGGAAGGACGCGAGCGCGGTGGCCTGGTCCGCAGCACGCCTGCGGGCTGCCGCGTACCGCTCGGCAGGTGAGAGGTCCTGTGTCATCGTGCTTTCGAGCGTACCGGGCCGCACTGACAACAGGACGATCATTATCCCGATCCACGTCCCGGCCCCCCGCTCCGCCGCCGGGATCGGCGCAGCTCAGGGCGCGGCGACCCGTACGGCGGCGGGGACACAGCGCGCGGTCAGCGGCAGCGGCCCGAGCGGTTCGCCGTCGGCGTACCCGGTGAGCCCCCGCGCCACGATCTCGACCGTCGCGGCCCGCACCACACTGACCTTCGGATGCCCGACATGCGTCCCCCGGTACACCTTCGGGAACACCCTCACCAGCGTCCGCCGACTGCAATCCCCCACCACGGTGATGTCGAACAGCCCGTCGCCGAGATCAGCACCGGGACAGATCCGCATCCCGCCCCCGTACGAGGACCCGTTGCCGACCGCGACGAGCGTGGCCTCGATCTCGCGCACCGCTCCGCCGTCGAGCGTGATCCGGTACGGCAGCGGGCGGAACGCGGCGAGTTCGGCGAGCATCGCCAGGTCGTACTTGAGCCGCCCGGCGGGCCACCGCATCCGGTTGCCGCGGTCGTTGACCCGTGAGTCGAAGCCGGTCGCCAGGACGGTCGCGAACCAGCGGTCCCCGACCCGGCCGAGGTCGATCTCCCGGAGCCGGGGGGCCTTGAGCCGGGCGGCGATCAGCCGCCCCGCCGCGGCCGGGTCGCGCAGGGGCAGCCCGAGGGCGCGGGCGAGATCGTTGCCGGTACCGGCGGCGACCAGACCGAGCGGCGTCGGGGTGCCGGCGACGGCCTGGAGCGCGAGATGTGCCATGCCGTCGCCGCCGACGGCGACCAGCGCGCCGGTGCCCGCCGCGACGGCCGCCCGCGCGCGGGCCAGCGCGTCCGGGGCGTCCCGGCCGAGGACCGTACGCACCGAGAATCCGGCGGCCCGCAACGCGGAAGCGGCCGGCCGCGCCGCGTGGGCGCCCCGGCCGCGACCTGCGGTGGGATTCACGAAGAGGGTTATCTCGCCGATGTCACTGCTCTCGCCGATCTCGCCGGTGTCGCTGATCTCACTGGTCATCCCGCAAACCCTATGAGGACCCCACGGGCGCCCGGGTGGGTCCTCAGGTCACGTCGTCATAACCGTTGACCCGGTCCGAGGACGCCTGCTCGGGCAGCGCGCGCGCAGCCGGCACGGTTTCCACCTCGCCGATCGCCTCGGGGGTGAGATCGAGGTCGGAAGCTTCGTCGTCGGCGGGGCCCGCGGCCTCGCGGCGGCGCCTGCGGCGGTCATTGAACAGCGAGACGATCACGGCCACGAAGTACAGGACCCAGATCGGCCCGGCCAGCCCCATCATGGTCAGCGGGTCGGTGCTGGGCGTGGCGATCGCGGCGAAGACCGTGATGCCCATGATCATGGCCCGCCACCAGCCGAGCATCCGGCGGCCGGTGATCGCCCCGGTGAAGTTCAGCATGATCAGCAGCAGCGGCAGTTCGAAGGAGAGGCCGAAGACGATGACCATACGGGTCACGAGGTCGAGCAGATCGTCCAGCGGCAGCAGGTTGTCCACACCGAACGGGGTGAACTCGATCAGCACCTTGGCGGTGGTGGGCAGCAGCTTGTAGGCGAAGAAGGCGCCGCCGAGGAAGAGCGGGAAGCCGGTGGCGACGAACGCGTAGGCGTACTTCTTCTCGTGCCGGTGCAGTCCCGGCGCGACGAACGCCCACAGCTGGTACAGCCAGACCGGCGAGGCCAGCACCACACCGGCCATCAGGGACACCTTCAGCGCCAGCGTGAACGGCGTCAGCAGACCGTTGATGGTGATCTGCGCGCACGGCTCGCTCGTGTCCTGCGCCCGCGCCAGTTGCTCGAAGGTCTGCGAGCAGCCGACCGATTCGAGGATCGGGTCGGTGAAGAAGTTGATGATGTCGTTGTAGAAGAAGGCGGCGACCAACGTGACGAGGACGATGGCGAGCAGCGCCTTCGCGAGCCGGTTGCGGAGCTCACGCAGGTGTTCCGCGAGGGGCATCCGCCCCTCGGGATCCTTCTCCTTGTTGCGGGCAGGCTTCAGCAACCCACGTTCCCATCTCGTGCGGCGGGCCGGAGGTCACCGGCCCATGATCAGCGCTTGGTCGAGTCCGTCGGCTCGGTGACCGGGCGGGAGCTGGTCACATCGCCGGGCGACGCCTGGATGATGCGCTGAGCCGGGCCCTGCTCGTCCGTCTTGGGCGGGTCGGCGGGGGCGGCGGTCTTGCTGCCGTCGTCCTTCATCGCCTTGGCCTCGCTCTTGAGGATGCGCGCGGACTTGCCGAGCGAACGAGCCATGTCCGGAAGCTTCTTCGCGCCGAACAGCAGGATGATGACGACGAGGATGAGAATGATCTCGGGGGCTCCGAGCCTTCCGAACATAAGTCTTTACCTTCTCACCGAGGCGGCTGGGTGGGTGCTGTCCAGCCGGTCGGACAAGAGTCCGATCAGCCGTGCGACAGCGATCGTAACGCTCAGGGGTAAACGCCGAGCAATCCCTGTGCGTACTCCGTACTCCCAATCCGCGGTCCGCGCCTCGTCTCCGGGCCGCGATCAGCAGCGTACCTGCCGGATACGGCCGGATGACAGGGCGAAGGGGCCCAAATCACGTGCGGCGCGGGGCTCCGTACTGGTCCCACCGCGCAGCCGCCCCTGTCCCGCGAACCCTGATCCACAGTGGATCCACAGCTCGCGTTCACAGCGAATCCGCAGATCGCGCGGTGCTCACCGATGCCCGTTCCAGCTCCTCGGCGGCCCGGTTGATCCGGGTCGCCGCCTCCGTGACCTGGCGCCCCAGCCCTTCGGCCGCCAGGAAAACCCGGACCGCGAGCACACCGAGCACCATGATCCCCAGGAAACCCACGCCTACCGCGAACATCGGCCAGAACATGGGCCAGAGCCTAGACCGTCTCGGGTGCGGGGGTGCACGCCGGTCGGGGCGGGACCGCGCGTCCGGGCGGGATCGCGAAGAAGCCCGGGCGGGACCTCAGTGCGCCGAGTGCAGTCTCAGCGTGCTGACCCCGCCGCCGGTGAGCAGCTGCACGATCCGCTCGCCGGCCGGCTTGCGCACCAGCGTCTCGCACTGTGGACACGTGAAGGAGTAGAACGTGGTGCGGCTGGTGGCGCCGATGGCCAGCCGCAGCGCGTTCGCGCCCAGTTCGAAGCTGCCCCGGCAGTCCGGGCAGCCCGCCCGGAACACCACGGGAGCCACACTTCTCATCCCGGCGAACGCGGCGGCGACCGTCATGTCCCGCGCACCGGACGACACCGTCTCACTCACAGCGCCAGCTCCTCTTCCCTCGCTCGTTCACCCCGGACGCCCCGGCCGGTGCCGGGTTCCCTCGCCCGCGTGTTGCCCGCATGTCGTACGTGTGGTCCTCGGCGCTCGTGGCCGGGGGTTCGGGTGGGCCCTGCCGGAGGCCCGGGCGGGTTCCGCCGGGTGCCCGGGGCCCGCGTGGGCTGCGTCCCGAGACGGGTGCCGTCCGGCCGGAGCCGGGGCGGGCCGCCTACTCGGGTAGGCAGCGATCAGGTCTCCGGCCGCTCCCTGGCAGCGTCTGGCGCGACCACGCCGGTACGGGCCGCACCGGCACCAAGGTGGTCGCCCTCGCGGCTCACGCCGTCCGGTGGTCCGAACCGCCGCCCGGTCTCTCGTCCGGACCGTCACCGACGGCATCGGACTCACCCGGCACACCCGAGGCACTCACCACACCCAACGTCCGGTCTCCCGGATCAGCGTGGCCCGTCGGATCCAGCTGACCCATCCGACCCATCCGACCCAGCCCACCCCATCCGATCCGCCTGATCTGTCCGGCCCGTCCGACCCGACTGCCCCGCCTGACTCCCCCCGCCCGACTGACCATCCCGGCCCGTCCGGCCCGTCCCCTCCGTGTAGTCCGCCTCGACGCCGTCATACGCCGCCAGCGCCTCGCGGGCCGCCTGGCGGGCGCTGGTGGCCAGCTCGCGGGGGGCCACGATGCGGCCGTCGGCGCCCAGGCGCAGGGCCAGGCGTCTGAGGGAGGCCGGGTCGGGGGTGCGCAGGGTGATACGGAGGCCGCCGTCGGGCAGTTCGTCCGCGCTGTCGTGGGGGTAGTACTCGGCGACCCAGCGCCCGCCCGGGCCGACCTCCACCACGACCTCGGGATCCTCGGCGGCGGGCTGCACCAGCCCCTCCGACAGATCCCGCAGCTCGACCTCGGGCGGCGCGGACGGCTCGTCCAGGACCCGGATCTCGGCGACCCGGTCCAGCCGGAAGGTGCGCCGGGCCTCGGAGCGGCGGCACCAGGCCTCCACATAGGTGTGCCCCACGCTGACCAGGCGGATCGGGTCGATCTCGCGCTCGGTCAGCTCATCACGGGCCGGTGAGTAGTAGCGGATCCACAGCCGGCGGCGCTCGGAGATCGCCCGGTCCACATCGGCGAAGACCCCGCCCTCGGACTCGAAGGTCACCGACAGCCGGGAACTGGCCCCGGCCGTCTCCCCGGCGGCGGTCTCCACCTTGGCGGTGGCCCGCAGCAGCGCCTGCCGGTCGCCCTCACGCAGCCCGGGCAGCGTCGACACGGCCCGCGCGGCGACCAGCAGCGCGGTCGCCTCGTCGGCGGCCAGCCGCAGCGGCTCGGCGGCCTCCGCCCCCAGCGCGGCCGGATTGTGCCACCAGATCCGCTCGCCGTCGGTGTCGATGTCGAGCAGATCCCCGCCCCGGAAGCTGGTCCCGCACATGGGCAGCACATCGAGATCGGAGACCAGCTCGTCCTCGGTGATCCCGAAGGCGCGCGCCACGTCCTCGATCCGCGCCCCGGGCCGCTCCCGCAGATAGGTCACCAGGGAGAGCATCCGCCGGGTCTGGTCGATGGCGTTCACAGGCCTGATCGGTTTGCCGGCCACAGTCCCCACTTCGTCGTCCGCCGTCCCTCAGCCCTTGGCCACGGCACGCAGCCGGTCCAGCACATCGGCCCGCAGCTCCGACGGCTCCAGGACCACCACATCGGGCCCGAACTCCACCAGCCAGGCATCCAGTCCATGCCCGTACGGAACGTCCAACTCGTCCCAGCCGTCGCCGAGTTCCCGGACCATGGTGGCCTTCGCCCGCAAGGGGTACCCGGAGCCCGAGCGCAGCCGGATCCGGGCGCTGCGGTCGGCGGTCTCCCCGGCCCAGCCGGCGACCGTCTCGCGCACGGTGACCACATCGGGGACGGGCACCGAGAACCGCCCGCCGCGCGAGCGCACCTTCCCGGTGATCCGCGACAGCCTGAACACCCGCTCGGCGCCCCGGTCCCGGTCGAACCCGGCCAGATACCAGTGCCCGCGCCAGCACTCCAAGGCCCAGGGCTCGACCGTACGGGTCTCGGGGTGCGCGGCGGTGGCCTTGCGGTACTCGAAGGCGACCGGGCGCCGGTCGCGGCAGGCCAGCATCAGCGGCTCGAACGCCGCCTCGTGCACCGGGATCCGGGGTTCGAGGGCGCTGTGGGTCTCGTAGGGGTCGACGTCCTCGGGCAGTCCGGCGGCGCGCAGCTTCTGGAGCGCGCCGCTCGCGGCACCGGCCAGCCGGGCCTGCTGCCACACCTTGGCGGCCAGCCCGAGCGCGGCGGCCTCCTCGGCGTCGAGGGTGATGGGCGGCAGCCGGTTGCTGTCCCGGCGGGCGAGATAGCCGACCTCGCCGTCCAGGTTCTCCACGGTCTCGATGACCAGGCCCAGTTCGCGCAGATCGTCCTTGTCCCGCTCGAACATGCGATTGAAGGAGTCGTCGCTGCCCGCTTCGAGATAGGCCTCGATGGACTCCCGCAGCTCACGCTTGCTGAGCGGTCGCCGGGTCCCGAGCAGACACAGCGCGAGGTTCATCAACCGCTCGGCCTTGGCAATGGCCATCGACGCCCTTCGCCTTCCCTATGGTGCTTAGACCGATGACCGTACCGTTCCACAGTACGGTCACAAAAGCCGAGGGCCCATGCCCGCACAGGCATGGACCCCAGCTGATCGAGTCCGGTCCGGTCCCGAACGCGATACGCGCGAGAACCGGACCGGAATCAGAACGCCTCGACGTTCCGTACGACGATCAGACCTTGACCAGGTCGCAGACGAAGATCAGCGTCTCGCCCGGCTTGATCCGGCCACCGGCACCCCGGTCGCCGTACGCCAGATGCGGCGGGATGACCAGCTGACGCCGGCCGCCGACCTTCATGCCCTGCACACCCTGGTCCCAGCCGGTGATGACCTGGCCGACACCGAGCTGGAAGCTCAGCGGCGTACCCCGGTTCCAGGACGCGTCGAACTCCTCACCACTGGAGAAGGCAACACCCACGTAGTGCACGGAGACGGTGTCGCCCGCCTTCGCCTCCGGGCCGTCGCCCTCCCAGATGTCCTTGATCTCAAGGTTCGCCGGGGGCTCGCCGCCCGGGAAGTCGACCTCGGGCTTGTCGATGCTCACGTCTCGCTCCTGCGTCTTCTGCGGATAGTGCAACGCGACCAGTGTTTCATCCCGGCCGCGCGCGGGCGCGGGCAGCGGGCCCCGCCCTGCGCCGGACGTGCGCCCCGCCTACATTTTCGCCAGGATGTCCACCGAGAAGACCAGCGTGGAGTCCTTCGCGATGCCGCTGCCCTCCGGCGGCTGGTCCCCGTACCCCAGCGCCGGCGGGACCACGATCAGGACCCTGCTGCCCACCTTCTTGCCGGTCAGGCCCTGCGACCAGCCCTTGACGACCTGCTGGAGCGAGAACGACGTCAGCGCGTCACGGCTGTAGCTGGAGTCGAACTCCTTGCCCGTGTCCCACAGCACACCCTTGTACTGCACCAGCACGGAATCCTCCGCCGCCAGCTCCACCCCGTCACCCTCGATGACATAGTTCGCCACCAGATCGGTGGGCGGATCCGACTTGGGGACCGTGATCGCCGGAGCCTTGCCGTCCGTGTTGGTACCGACCTTCGGCAGATCCACATTGTCCTGGGCGACATCCGTGCCCTTGGCGGAACTCTTCGAGTTGTACGCGTTCTGGATGTCCACCACGAACACCAGCGTGTCCGTGCCCTTGATCCCCGCCTGCTCATTGCCCGACGTGCCGTACCCCCAGGTCGGCGGCACGGACATCTCCACCCGGCTGCCCGCCTTCTTGCCCGCCAGCGCATACCGCCAGCCGTCGATGATGGAACCCGCCGCGAGCTGGATCACCAGCGGAGCACCCCGGTCGTAGGAGTTGTCGAAGACCGTCGCCGTGTCCCAGATCTGACCCAGGTAGTTCGCCTGGACGTAGTCGTTCTCCGCGACCGTGGTACCACCGCCCGCGATCACCGTCTTCACCGCGAGCTGGTCCGACGGCTCCCCGCTGCCCTTGGCGACCGTCGGCTTCTCATCGAACTTCGTGCCCGCCGTGATCGCCGGCAACGGACCGTCCACGATCTTCGGCGGCGGCGGCGCCGACGACGAAGCCGACGCGGACGGCGACGCACTGCCACTGGCGTTGCCGGAGTCGGAGCCGTCGTCCCCGCACCCGGCGAGAGTGACCAGGCCGGCGGGAACGGCGATGAGAACAGAGCGACGGCGCACGGTGGGGGCCTCGTAATCGATCGATCTTGTCGGTTGGGTGCGCGCAACTCTACGGCGTGAGAAGGGCGCCGTACGAGAAACGTACGGCGCCCGTGTGGCGTTCCGGCGATCATCCGGAACGGGGCACTCACATACCGGCGATCAGCTTCTCCACCCGGTCGTCCACCGAACGGAACGGGTCCTTGCACAACACCGTGCGCTGCGCCTGGTCATTGAGCTTCAGATGCACCCAGTCGACCGTGAAGTCCCGGCGCTGCTCCTGCGCCCTGCGGATGAAGTCACCCCGCAGCCGGGCCCGAGTGGTCTGCGGGGGCACGGACTTGCCCTCGAAGATCTTCAGGTCGTTGCAGATCCGCGCGGCCTGCCCCCTGCGCTCCAGCAAGTAGTACAAGCCCCTGCGGCGGTGGATGTCGTGGTAGGCGAGGTCTATCTGCGCCACGCGCGGATGCGACATCGTCATGTTGTTCTTGGCCCGGTACCGCTCGATGAGCTTGTACTTCATCACCCAGTCGATCTCGGTACCGATCCGGTCCAGATCCTCGGCCTCGATCGCGTCGAGCGTACGGCCCCACAGCTCCAGCACCTGCTCGACCGTACCGGTGCGGATGCCCCGGCGCTCACAGAAGTCCACGGCCTTCTCGAAGTACTCGCGCTGCACCTCCAGCGCGGACGCCTCCCGGCCGCTGGCCAGCCGCACCTTGCGACGGCCCGTGATGTCATGGCTCACCTCACGGATCGCCCGGATCGGGTTCTCCAGCGTGAGATCACGCATCACCGTGCCCGCCTCGATCATGCGCAGCACCAGATCGGTGGCCCCGACCTTGAGCAGCATGGTCGTCTCGGACATGTTGGAGTCACCCACGATGACATGCAGCCGCCGATAACGCTCGGCGTCCGCGTGCGGCTCGTCCCGGGTGTTGATGATGGGCCGGGAGCGGGTCGTCGCCGAGGAGACGCCCTCCCAGATGTGCTCGGCACGCTGACTGACGCAGTACACGGCACCGCGCGGCGTCTGGAGCACCTTGCCCGCACCGCACAGCAACTGCCTCGTGACGAGGAACGGAATCAGAATGTCCGCGAGCCGGGAGAACTCCCCGTGCCGGGCCACCAGATAGTTCTCATGGCAGCCGTAGGAGTTTCCCGCCGAATCGGTGTTGTTCTTGAAGAGGTAGACGTCGCCCGCGATTCCTTCCTCGTGCAGGCGTCGTTCGGCGTCCACCAGGAGTCCTTCGAGAATGCGCTCGCCGGCCTTGTCGTGAGTGACCAGTTCGGTCAGGTTGTCACATTCGGGTGTCGCGTATTCCGGATGTGACCCGACGTCGAGATAGAGCCGGGCGCCGTTGCGCAGAAAGACATTGCTGCTTCGGCCCCATGACACGACACGGCGGAAGAGGTACCGCGCCACCTCGTCAGGAGACAGACGCCGCTGTCCCCTGAACGTGCACGTGACGCCGTACTCGTTCTCCAGCCCGAAAATGCGGCGGTCCATGACTGAACATTACGCCCGATCACCCGAACTGAAACGGGGATCGGGGGCACGGTTCAGATCATTTTCCGAAGAAGCCGCAATCACCGCTTCCCGCACAGGAGCTGCGAGGACCCGCCCCATGGCCACCAGGACCAGCAAAGACACGGCCCCCGACACCGCCGGAACCGCGAACCCCCACCGGGCCCCACCCCACTCCACCACCGGCCCCGCCAGCCCCGTACCCACCGACGCCCCCACCGTGAACGTCGTCACCAGCCACGAGAACGCCTCCGTCACCGTCCCCGCCGGAGCGTGCCGGTCCACGATCACGAACGCACACGCCAGCGCCGGCGCCAGAAACAGCCCCGCAACCGCCGTCAGCACCGTCATCGCCACCGGACCCGGAATCAGCATCAACGGCACATACCCCACCGCCAGCAACGCCACCAGCACCCGCAACCGCCGCTCCGGCACCCCCGTCCACCGCCGCGCCCCGTACACCGCGCCACCCACCAGCGCACCCAGCCCGACGCCCGCCATCAGCCACCCGTACACCACATCACCGCCACGGTCGTCCGCGTACGACACCGCCGCCACCGTGATCGAACCCAGCGCCACACCGACGAACAAGAACGCCCCCAGCAGCACCAGCAGCCCCGGCGAACGCAGCGCCCCCAGCCAGTGCGCCTCCCGGGGCGCCGAACGCCACGCGCGCGAAGGCGCCGACACGGCCACCGACAGCGCCCCCAGCACCCCGACCACGTTCAGCACCACCAGCGCCGCCGGCGCCGACCACAGCGCCACACACACCGTGACCAGCAGCGGGCCGACCGTGAACAGCACCTCCTGCGCCACCGCGTCCATCGCGTACGCCGTGTGCACCTGCCCGTCCTTGCGCAGCACCGACGGCCACAGCGCCCGCAGACCGCCCTCCAGCGGCGGCGTGAACAGCCCCGCCGCCGCGACGGCCGCATGGGCGAGCACCAGCGGACCGGTGCCCGCGAACGCGAACACCGCCATGGCGGCGGCCGAGGCGAGCACCGCGGGCAACTGCACACGCGGCTGCCCGTACAGATCCACCAGCCGGCCCAGCAGCGGCTGCCCGACCGCGTTCGCCACGCCGTACACCGCCGCCAGCGCCCCCGCCAGGCTGTAGGAACCGCCCTCCGCGCGGACGAACAGCACGATCGCGATCGGCGCGGTGGCGTTCGGCAGCCGCCCCACCAGCGTGCCCACGAGCAGCCGGGCGGCGTGTCTCGTCCTGAGGATCTCCAGGTAACCCGTGGCCATCGCGCACGCCCTTCCGGCCGAAGTGTTACGTATAACGTCTGAGGTCATACGTACCATGAGCGCTGACCGGACGTCCACACAGCCGGACGCCCGCACAGGCCCACGCAGAAGGAGCAGACGCACGGTGGCACACGGCAGCACCCGCCCCACCAGCCGGGACGTCGCCCAGACCGCAGGCGTCTCCCAAGCCGCCGTCTCCCTCGTCCTCGGCGACAAATGGCGCGGCCGGGTCTCCGAAACCACAGCCGAACGCGTCCGCGAAGCCGCCCGCACCCTCGGCTACCGCCCCAACCTCGCCGCCCGCAACCTCCGCCTCGGCCGCACCCGCACGATCCTCCTGGTCGTCCCCGCACTCACCACCGAATTCTTCGCCGGCGTCTACACCGGCGCCGCCCGCATCGCCGCCCACCACGGCTTCGGCGTCGTCCTCTACCCCTCCCCCGAAGGCATCGGACCCGCCCGCTCCCCCTTCGCCTCCGCACAGGCCGCCCTCGACGGCGTCCTCGCCTCCTCCATGGCCGCCGACGCCCTCACCGCCATCCGCGGCGACCAGCTCCCCCTCGTCATGCTCGACAGCGACCCCCACGGCAGCCTCGGCGCCGCCACCGTCAACCTCGACATCGCCGACGGCGTCCGCCAGCTCACCGACCACCTCACCGGCCTCGGCCACCGCCACCTCCTGCACCTCGCGGCCGACATCGCCTCCTGGACCTTCGAGGTACGCGCCCGCGAACTCACCACCCGCCTCGCCACCGTCCCCGGCGCGACCGTACGCACCGCCCGCGCACCCATCGCCATCGACGCCGCCCGCGACGCCGCCGAGGCCGCCCTCACCGCCCCCGGCCCCCGCCCCACCGCCGTCATCTGCGACGACGACAAACTCGCCGCCGGCGTCTACAAAGCCGCCCGCCGCCTCGGCCTGGCCATCCCCGACGACCTCTCCGTCACCGGCCTGGACGACCTCGCCCTCGCCACCGCCCTCGACCCCGAACTCACCACCGTCCGCCTCGACGCCGAACTCTTCGGCGAACGCGGCATGCAAGCCCTCCTGGCCGTCCTGGACGGCCGCGAGCCCCACGGCGGGGACATCCCCGTACACCTCGTCGTCCGGGGCTCCACCGCGCCACCACACACCTCCTGACACACCTGTGCCCCGACCGGACGGCCGGGGCACAGACAAGCAAAGGCAGGGCGAGCAAGGTGGGCGGAGTGAGCGTGATGGCTACTCGTCGCCGGACCCGGCGGACTCCCCGGAACCAGAACCAGAACCGGAACTTGAACCGGAATCGGAACCCGAACCGGACGACTCGCCGTCCGCGTCCCCGTCCTCCACCGCTGGCGCCTCGCCGCCCTCCAGCAGACGCACCAGCTGGCTCCCGACGATCCGCCGGAACTTCCGCTTCTGCGGACGCGTCCGGTCCAGCACCGCGACCTCCAGCCGCTCCGCCGGAATCTCCCGCTGACTCCCATTGGACTCACGCGACAGCGCCTGGACCGCCAGCTTCAACGCCGCGGCCAAAGACATCCCGTCCTCATGCCGCTGATCGAGGTAATTACTGATCAGCTCGGCATTCCCGCCCACCGCGACCGAACCGTGCTCATCCACGATCGAACCATCATGCGGCAGCCGATAAATCTGGTCACCCTCCGGAGTCACCCCCACCTCGGCGACCACCAGCTCCACCTCGTACGGCTTCTCCGCCGCACTGGAGAAGATCGTCCCCAGCGTCTGCGCGTACACGTTCGCCAGACCACGGGCCGTGACATCGTCCCGGTCGTACGTGTACCCCCGCAGATCCGCGTACCGCACACCACCGATCCGCAGATTCTCGTACTCGTTGTACTTACCGGCCGCGGCGAACCCGATCCGGTCATAGATCTCGCTGAACTTGTGCAGCGCACGGGACGGGTTCTCACCGACGAACACGATGCCGTCGGCGAACTGCAACACGACGAGGCTGCGGCCCCGGGCAATGCCCTTACGGGCGTACTCCGCCCGGTCGGCCATGGCCTGCTGAGGTGAGACATAGAACGGCGTCGACACCGGTTATCCGTCCCTTTCTGTGGAAGTCACTCGATCACCCGGACACAAGAGGCACACGACACACGCCCCGGCTACAGCAACGCGGCCCGCGGACCGTCAGGCTGCTCCAGCCGCCGCTCCAGCACCGAACGGGCGATCCCCGCCGACTCCACCTCGCCCAGCCGGCGGAAACCGTCATCGGTGATCACGGTGACGATCGGATAGATCCGGCGGGCCACATCGGGACCACCCGTCGCCGAATCGTCGTCCGCCGCGTCGTACAGCGCCTGCACCACGAGGGTGATCGCCTGTTCCTCGTTCAGATCGTCACGGAACAGCTTCTTCATCGCGCCCCGCGCGAAGATCGAACCCGAACCGGTGGAGGCATAACCCTGCTCCTCCGAACGGCCACCGGTGACGTCGTACGAGAAGATCCGGCCCTTGCCCCGATCCACGTCATACCCGGCGAACAACGGCACCACCGCCAGCCCCTGCATCGCCATGCCCAGATTCGAGCGGATCATCGTCGACAGCCGGTTCGCCTTGCCCTCCAGCGACAGCTGCGCGCCCTCGACCTTCTCGAAATGCTCCAGCTCCAACTGGAAGAGCTTGACCATCTCCACGGCCAGACCCGCCGTACCGGCGATCCCCACCGCCGAGTACTCATCGGCCGGGAACACCTTCTCGATGTCCCGCTGCGCGATCACATTCCCCATGGTCGCCCGGCGGTCACCGGCCAGCACGACACCACCCGGGAACGTCACGGCCACGATCGTCGTGCCGTGCGGCGCCTCGATCGCGCCCTGCACCGGGGGCAGCCTGCGGTTCCCCGGCAGCATCTCGGGCTGGTGGTCCGAGAGAAAGTCCACGAACGAGGCCGACCCAGGCGTCAGGAAGGCAGCCGGTAGACGCCCGGTGCTACGAGTGTTGGCTTCCACGAGGTTCCTTCCAGATAGACGGCAGCCCGACGTACAGCGTCGGGATCGTCTCCCAACTTGCCGATGGCCGAATTGCAGTTGAAGCACAGTACGCCACGGACCCTACCCGTCTGGTGGCAGTGATCCACATGAACGGCCGGAGCCTTCAGACAGATCACACACAGCCCCATCTGAGAGGCGACCATCTCGTCCCGCTCGGCCTCGGTGAGACCGTACTGACGCTTGAGGTGCCCGGCGCGGCCTTCGCCTGCTCGGCACGTCTTGCAGCGCGTGGAGAGTCCGTCCGAAGCAGTCGCGTTGCGGTGCCACTCGCTCCAGGGCTTGACCTCACCGCACCGACGACAGAGCTTGTGCCCTTCGGGCACCTCCACCCTCTCGCGGACGGCCTTCCCCATGGCCTCCCGGCGCCGCCGGTAGTGCGCGGCGCTGTACTCCGCCACACACTCCCGGCAATGCGCCTGGAGACCATCACGCCTGTTCCGATCTCGTGCGAACGCCGCAGGAGGCAAGTCCCGCCTGCACTTCCTGCACCACTTCGCGCCCGGTTCCTCGGCCATTCCCGCCTCCCCCGCCATTTTCAATTCGAAGGCGAAATGGCCAATTCGCCCCTACTCCCCACCTTTTTGCACGAAGGAGCGCACGAAATCCTCGGCGTTTTCTTCGAGTACGTCATCGATTTCGTCGAGGACGGAGTCCACGTCATCGCTCAGCTTTTCGTGTCGCTCCTTGAGGTCCTCGGCAGCCTGGGTCTCCGCTGCCTGCTCCTCGACCTCTTCCGTGGAGCGCGTCGCCTTCTGCTGTCCGCCGCCGGTGTCCTTGGTCGCCATCACCCTCACCCCGCTCGGTTCGCCCGACAAATTCGGCATTGCTGCCGATCGGTCATGATCAGACCCTACTCGCCAGGTCTGACAATGGCCCCGCAGTTGTTCCAACGTACGGGGACCACCTCGATGATTCCCGGGCGCGGGACTTCCCACCCAGTGGGAACGGCCCGCCCGGGGTCGCTGTCAGCCGCCGGAAAGCACCCTGACCAGGTCTTCTGCGGTCCGGCAGCGGTCGAGTAGTTCCTTGACGTGATTACGCGTTCCGCGAAGCGGTTCGAGGGTTGGGACCCGCTGGAGGGAGTCCCGGCCCGGCAGATCGAAGATCACGGAGTCCCAGGAGGCGGCGGCGACGTCGTCGGCGTACTGCTCCAGGCAGCGCCCGCGGAAATAGGCGCGGGTGTCCTCCGGGGGCTTGCTCACGGCCCGCTCGACCTCGGCCTCGTCCAGCAGCCGTTTCATCCGGCCGCGGGCCGCCAAACGGTTGTAGAGGCCCTTCTCGGGGCGCACGTCGGCGTACTGGAGGTCGACGAGCTGGAGCCGGGCGGCGTCCCATTCGAGGCCGTCGCGGCGGCGGTAGCCCTCCATCAGCTCGCGCTTGGCGACCCAGTCCAGTTCGCCCGAGAGGCTCATGGGGTCGTTCTCCAGGCGGTTGAGCGTGTCTTCCCAGCGGGCCAGGACGTCCTTGGTCTGGTCGTCGACGTCGGCGCCGTGGCGTTCCTCGACGTATTTGCGGGACAGCTCGTAGTACTCCATCTGGAGTTGTACGGCGGTCAGGGTCCGGCCGCTGCGGAGGGTGACGAGGCGCTTGAGGGTGGGGTCGTGGGAGACCTGGTGGAGGGTGCGGACGGGCTGGTCGACGGCGAGGTCCACGGCGATGAAGCCGTCCTCGATCATGGACAGGACCAGGGCGGTCGTGCCGAGCTTGAGGTAGGTGGAGATCTCGGAGAGGTTCGCGTCGCCGATGATCACGTGGAGCCGGCGGTATTTCTCGGCGTCGGCGTGGGGCTCGTCGCGGGTGTTGATGATGGGCCGTTTGAGGGTGGTCTCCAGGCCGACCTCGACTTCGAAGTAGTCGGCGCGCTGGCTGAGCTGGAAGCCGTGGTCATGGCCGTCCTGGCCGATGCCGACGCGGCCGGCGCCGGTGAAGACCTGGCGGGAGACGAAGAAGGGGGTGAGGTGGCGCACGATGTCCGAGAAGGGGGTTTCCCGCTTCATCAGGTAGTTCTCGTGCGTGCCGTAGGAGGCGCCTTTGTTGTCGGTGTTGTTCTTGTAGAGGTGGATGGGCTGGGCGCCGGGGAGCTGGGCGGCGCGCTCGGCGGCCTCGGCCATGATGCGTTCGCCGGCCTTGTCCCACAGGACGGCGTCGCGGGGGTTGGTGACCTCGGGGGAGCTGTATTCGGGGTGGGCGTGGTCGACGTAGAGCCGGGCTCCGTTGGTGAGGATGACGTTGGCGAGGCCGATGTCCTCGTCGGTGAGCTGGCTGGCGTCGGCGGATTCGCGGGCGAGGTCGAAGCCCCGGGCGTCGCGGAGCGGGTTCTCCTCCTCGAAGTCCCAGCGGGCCCGGCGGGCCCGGTGCATCGCCGCCGCGTAGGCGTTCACGATCTGGGACGAGGTGAGCATGGCATTGGCATTGGGGTGGCCGGGGACGGAGATCCCGTATTCCGTCTCGATGCCCATTACTCGCCGTACGGTCATGCGGCCCTCCTTGCCCGGCGGCACCCTCGGTCGTGGGGGCCGCTCAAGTACCGCTGGTGCTCCGGTGCGTGTGCGGTGCCCGTCCCCGCACTGCGCGACCCGGCGGTACGGAAGAGCCTAGAACGGCTTTGCGCTGGTGGGGAGATCATTTGCGTCATTGCCTTGCTCCAGCCGTGGCCTGTTCGTGGCCGGAAAAACAGTTGGCTGCGGGTACCCGGTGAGGGGACCCGCAGCCGCCCTGCCTTTACAGGTACTGTCCGGTGTTGGCCACCGTGTCGATGGAGCGGCCGGTGTCGGCGCCCTGCTTTCCGGTGATGAGGGTACGGATGTAGACGATCCGTTCGCCCTTCTTTCCGGAGATGCGGGCCCAGTCGTCCGGGTTGGTGGTGTTGGGGAGGTCCTCGTTCTCCTTGAACTCGTCCACGCATGCCTGGAGGAGGTGGGAGACGCGGAGGCCCTTCTGGTTGTGCTCCAGGAAGTCCTTGATCGCCATTTTCTTGGCGCGGCCCACGATGTTTTCGATCATGGCGCCGGAATTGAAGTCCTTGAAGTAGAGGACTTCCTTGTCGCCGTTGGCGTAGGTGACTTCCAGGAAGCGATTTTCCTCGGATTCTGCGTACATGTGTTCCACGGCCGTCTGGATCATGCTTTCGACGGTGCCGCTCCTGGAGTCGCCGTGCTCGGCGAGGTCGTCGCCGTGCAGGGGGAGGCGCTCCGTGAGGTATTTGCCGAAGATGTCCTGGGCCGCTTCGGCGTCGGGTCGCTCGATCTTGATTTTCACATCGAGTCGGCCGGGCCGCAGAATGGCGGGGTCGATCATGTCCTCGCGGTTGGAGGCGCCGATCACGACCACGTTCTGGAGGCCCTCGACGCCGTCGATCTCGGCGAGGAGCTGGGGGACGATGGTGTTCTCGACGTCGGAGCTGACGCCGGAGCCGCGGGTGCGGAAGAGGGATTCCATCTCGTCGAAGAAGACGATGACGGGGGTGCCCTCGCTGGCCTTCTCGCGGGCGCGCTGGAAGATCAGGCGGATCTGCCGCTCGGTCTCGCCGACGTACTTGTTGAGCAGCTCGGGGCCCTTGATGTTGAGGAAGAAGCTCTTGCCGGCGGCCTGGCCGGTGACCTCGGCGACCTTCTTGGCCAGCGAGTTGGCGACGGCCTTGGCGATGAGCGTCTTGCCGCATCCGGGGGGTCCGTAGAGGAGGACTCCCTTGGGCGGACGCAGTTCGTGCTCCCTGAACAGGTCGGGGTAGAGGTAGGGGAGCTCGACGGCGTCGCGGATGGCCTCGATCTGGTTGCCGAGGCCGCCGATGGCCTCGTAGCCGATGTCGGGGACCTCTTCGAGGACGAGTTCTTCGACCTCGCTCTTGGGGACGACCTCGTAGACGTAGCCGGAGCGGGGTTCGAGCAGGAGGGCGTCGCCGGGGCGGATGGTGACGTCCAGCAGGGGCTCGGCGAGCCGTACCACCCGTTCCTCGTCGGTGTGCCCGGTGACCAGGGCGCGCTCGCCGTCCTCAAGGATTTCCTTGAGGGTGACGATGTCCCCGACGCGCTCGTACGCCATGGCCTCGACCACGTTGAGCGCTTCGTTGAGCATGACTTCCTGGCCGCGCCGCATGTCGTCGAGTTCGACGCTGGGGCTGACGTTCACGCGGAGTTTGCGTCCTCCGGTGAAGATGTCGGCGGTGCCGTCCTCGTTGGACTGCAGGAAGACACCGAAGCCGGCCGGCGGCTGTGCGAGCCGGTCGACCTCCTCCTTGAGGGCCACGATCTGGTCGCGGGCCTCTCGGAGGGTGTTGGCCAGTCGCTCGTTCTGGGCGGACACGCCGGCCAGGTTCGTCTGTAGCTCGACGATCCGCTCTTCGAGAATCCTCGTGTGTCGCGGAGAGTCGGCGAGCTTGCGCCGCAGGACGGCGATCTCCTGCTCAAGGTAGGCAATCTGCCCTGCCGGGTCGTCGGACCCGCGTCCTGGGCGGATGCCGCGGTTCATGTCGTCGTCGTGGGCTGCCACGGTCCTCACCTCCTCCAAGGGGAGCTGGACGCTTCCAGACCCTACCTGGGTGGGTGTCGATTGAAACCCCTAGATCACAAAGACTGTCAAGGTGTGTCGTCGGTCACCCTGCGCTCTCCCTCACGCCGTCTGGATACCCACCTAACGCTATTCAGAAGCGGCCTGTTCCGAGGGAGGAGGTGTCAAATTCCTCCGTGGCTGGCTGGAGTTGCCCGCGGGGAGGGCCGGACTGCCTGCGTCGGGGCGGTTTCGGGGGCCTGTCGGGGTGGTCCGCGCGGGTGGTGGAGCACGGTGGGAGGGGGGTGGTGGCGCGCGCGGGAGCCTGCCCGGCGAGTGGTCACGGAGAGTGTTCACGCGGCGGGTGGGGGCTTGGGGTTCGTGGGGGTTTCGTACGGGCCGGATGACCTTGGTGGCGGTCAGGGGGCGGGGGGGGGCCGATGGAGGGGCTGGCACCCACGGTGGCGATCGGTTACTGATAGTGATGGTTGGGTGCGGTTGCTCCGACCAGGTCACGCGGCGGGTGCGGGCCGGGTCCGGCGGGGGTGCGCGCCCGGTGGGGGCCGCCGCTTGTCCGGTGGGGGCTCAGACGCTGCGGGCGCCGGCGGACTCCTGGCGGAGGAACGATCCGTCTTTCCACTGCCAGGTCGGATGTTCGGTGATGTCCGGGCAGCAGGTGGGTACGTCGGAGGACGAGTAGCCGAGGAGGGTGGCCTGGACCGCTCCGTCGCGCAGGGCGAGTTCCTGGACGGTGGTGCGGTCCTTGGGGTCGACGAGGGTGGCGACCAGACGGGGCGTGGTGGCGTCCGTGCTCTGGGTGAGGACGTAGACCCCGTCGGGGGGTGTGCTCATCGCCGCGTCGCAGTGGACGACGGCGACCGTCTCGGGGCGGTCGTCGCCGTCGAGGTCGCCGGTGGCTTCGCGGACCACGATGGCGTCGACGGGGCCGCAGTCGATCGGGAAGGCGACGCCCTCGGTGGACGGGGGCGCGGCGGCCGGGGCGGCGCTGGGCGCGCGGTCGCCGGGCTGGGCGGCGGTGGCCGCGTCGGGCTGCGCCACGGAGGAGAGGGCGACGACACCGGCGAGGGCGGTCGCGGTGGCGAGCCAGTGGATGGGGCGGGTGTGTGCGTGTGCCTGGGCCAGTTCCGGGACGGCGGAATGCTGCACTAGGAGTGTCTCCTGTGAGGGCTGTGCCGGTGGGGGTGGCCAGCATGGTGCCACACGGCACGGTGTGGGGGAACGGCGGGGTGGGCGGTGGGTGGTGCGGAGCTGATGGAGGGTCGGTGCGGAGCTGGTTCGCGGTGGGTGTGGAGAGCTGACGGATGGTCGGCTGCGGTCTGATGGGGGGCGGTTGGGGGCGAGCGGGGGGCGGTGGTTCCGGTGGGCGGCCCGGTGCCGCTGGGTGAACGAAAGCGGGGGGCGCGCGCGGGAGGCCCAGGGGGGGGGGGGCAGCGCGCGCGCGGGGGGGGGGGGGGGGGGGGGGGGGGGGGGGCGGGGGGCGGGGGCCCCCCCCCCCCCCCCGGGGGGGGGGGGGGCGGGGGGGGGGGGCGCGCGGGGGGCGGCCCGCGAGGGCGTTGGAGAGGGTGTGGGCGGGTGCCGGGGCGGGCCGGTGGAGGCGCGGTGGTCGCGGCTCGGTCGGTTTTCCGGCCCCGGGCGGGTCAGCGGTCGCCCATGCCTCCGTCGGCGTTGGGGCCGGTGTAGTCGTCGCCGTAGGCGCCCTTGGCGGGGCGGCGGCGGCGCATGGGGGGTTCGACGCCGTCGGCGAGGCGGCGGGCGGTGAGGAGGAAGCCGGTGTGGCCGATCATCCGGTGGTCCGGGCGGACGGCGAGGCCCTCGATGTGCCAGTTGCGGATCATCGACTCCCAGGCGGTGGGCTCGTTGAAGGAGCCGATCTCGCGGATGGACTCGACGGTCCGGGCGAGCTGGGTGGTGGTGGCGACGTAGCAGCAGAGGATGCCGCCGGGGACGAGTGCCTTGGAGACGGCGTCGAGGCATTCCCAGGGGGCGAGCATGTCGAGGATGACGCGGTCGACGTCGGTGTCGGAGAGGTTGTCCTGGAGGTCGCCGACGGTGAGCTGCCAGGCGGGGTGGCGGCCGCCGAAGTAGCGTTCGACGTTCTGCCGGGCGATGTCGGCGAAGTCGGCGCGGCGCTCGTAGGAGTGGAGCATGCCCTGGTCGCCGATGGCGCGGAGCAGGAAGCTGCTGAGTGAGCCGGAGCCGACGCCGGCCTCCACGACGCGGGCGCCGGTGAAGATGTCGGCGAAGGCGAGGATCTGCCCCGCGTCCTTCGGGTAGACGACGGCTGCCCCGCGGGGCATGGACAGGACATAGTCGGGGAGCAGGGGGCGCAGCGCGAGGTAGGCGACGTTTCCGGTGGTGCGGACAACGCTGCCCTCGGGTGCGCCGATCAGTTCGTCGTGCGGGAAGGAGCCCTTGTGGGTGTGGAAGTTCTTCCCGGCTTCGAGCGTGAACGTGTAGTGGCGGCCCTTGGGGTCGGTCAGCTGTACCTGGTCCCCGACCTTGAAGGGCCCGCGCCTGCGGGCGGCACCGGTCGGTTCGGACATGTGAACAGCCTACCGGCACCGGGCGGGGCCGCCGACCACGGCCACCGCACAGGCGTGCGAATGGGTCGGGGCTGTCAGGAGGGGCGGGCCATGGCTTTGACGAAGGCCCGTTCCACGTCGGCGGCGGAGAGCACGCCGTAGATCTCGCCGGTGTCCTCGACGACGAGGTATTCGGTCGCGGGGGTGGCGCGGAGCACTTCGAGGAGGTCCTCACCGGCGAGTTCGGCGGAGACGCGCATGCCGTCGGTGAGGTCCTGGGCGAGGCCGCTGACCGGGACCCAGGGGCGGCGGTGTTCGGGTACGCCGACGATGGCGGCCTCGCGGACCAGGGAGACGGGGTGGCCGTCGCCGTCGACGACGACCAGTGCGCGGGCGCCGGAGGCGTTGGCGCGGCGCAGGGCCTCGGAGAGCGGGGTGTCGCTCTGGACCGGGACGGCGCGGCGGGTCAGGGCGCGGGCGCGCAGCTCGGGCAGGTGTTCACGCAGCCGGGCGACGCGCAGGCTGTTGCCGGCGCCGGTCCAGATGATGGCGGCGAGGATCGCGGCGAGCAGGGCGTCCATGACGGTGTCCATGCCGACGTTGTCGGCGGCGCTGCTGCCGAGGAGGCCGGACTGGGTGAGCAGTGGCAGGCCGATGAGGACGGCGACGGCGAGCGCGCGGCCGACCCAGGCGGCGGCGACGGTGCCGCTCATCGGGCGGCCGGTGATCTTCCAGACGACGGCGCGGAGCATTCGGCCGCCGTCGAGGGGGAGGCCGGGCAGGAGGTTGAAGGCGGCCACGATGAGGTTGGAGATCATCAGGCCGGCGAGGAGCACGCCGGGGACGGTGCCGGGTTCGACGAGTTGCATGGCGAGGTAGAAGACGCCGCCGAGGACGAGCGAGAGCAGGGGGCCGACGAAGGCGAGGACGAATTCCCGGCCGGGGGTCTCGGCCTCTTTCTCGATCTCGGAGACGCCGCCGAAGAACTGGAGCTGGATGCGGCGTACCGGGAGTTTGTAGCGGATCGCGGCGACCGTGTGGGCCAGTTCGTGGACGAGTACGGAGGCGTAGAAGGCGACGGCGAAGAAGAGGGCGACGAGGTAGCGGGCGGCGCCCAGCTCGGGCAGTACGCGGTCGAGCTGTCCGCCGAAGACCCAGGTGATGAGCGCGGCGACCAGGAACCAGCTGGGGGCGACGTAGACGGGTACTCCGAAGGGGCGCCCCATGAGGAGGCCGCCGCCGGGGTCCTTGGGGCGCTTCGGGGGCTGTGTCCTGGCCATGCCGGAGTGGGCGAGGGGGCGGTCGGGGTGGGTGTCGTGGCCGTCGTGGGGGTGGGGGGTGGGTTTGGGCGGCGGGGTGGACGGGGTGTGGGCGAGCGGGGGGCCGTGGCTCTCGGGTGGTTTGGGGGGCTCGGGTGTCTTGGAGAGCCTTGCCGGTGCGGGGGTGTCTGTGGGGGTGGCGGCGGGGGGTGCGGGTTCGGCCCGCTGGTCGGTGCGGTCCGTGCCGTTGTCCGTGCTGCCGGTGGCGTCCGTGGGTGTGGCCGTCGGGGTGGTGGCGGCGGCGTCCGGATCGGGGGCGTCGGGAGCGGGAACGTCCGGCTCGGCGTGGGTTTCGGCGATGTCCGTTTCGGGGGCTTCCGTTTCGGGGGCGCCCGACTTAGGGGCTTCCGGCTCGGGGGCTTCCGGCTCGGGGGCTTCCGGCTCGGGGGTGGACTCGGCGTTGTCGGACCGGCCGGTCCCGTTGTCCGGGCGCTTGTCGCGGTCCGGGTCCGGGCTGGGGGTCGGGTGGGGGCGCGGGCGGTCGGCAGAGGGATCCGTCGGCGCCGTGGGGCGCTCGGTCGACTCGTCGTTCTGCGACCGCGGCTGCCGGCTCCCGCCGCTCTCGTCCACGCTGTCCCCTCGTTCGACGCGTCTTCCGCTCCTGCCGGGCGGAAGGGTATGGGGTCGATGGTATGCGTCCGTCAGGGCGAAGGACGCCCCGGCACCCCTTCAGTTTCCCCTCCTGCCCCTCCCGTGACGAGCGGGGTGGGTCACTGTCAGTGGCGGGCCGTAGGGTCTGTGGCATGGAGAGCAGCGGCGGGGTCGGGGCCCCGGGGCCCGGGAGTGGTGCGGTCGAGGCGGTGGCGCCCGGCGTGGGCGAGGTGACGGACGGTGCGGTGCGGGCGGCGGGACCGGTCGGGACGGCGCCGGGGTCGTTGTCGCCGTCGCGGGCCAGTGACTTCATGCAGTGCCCGTTGCTGTACCGGTTCCGGGTGATCGACCGGCTGCCGGAGAAGCCGTCGGAGGCGGCGACGCGGGGGACGCTGGTGCACGCGGTGCTTGAGCGGCTGTTCGACGCGCCGGCCGGGGAGCGTACGGCGCCGCGGGCGAAGTCGCTGGTCCCCGGGCAGTGGGACCGGTTGCGGGAGAGCCGGCCGGAGCTGGCCGAGCTGTTCGCGCAGGATCCGCAGGGCGAGCGGCTGTCGCGGTGGCTGGGTGAGGCGGAGCGGCTGGTGGAGCGGTGGTTCTCGCTGGAGGATCCGACGCGGCTGGAGCCGGCGGAGCGCGAGCTGTTCGTGGAGACCGAGCTGGAGTCGGGGCTGCGGCTGCGCGGGATCATCGACCGGGTGGACGTGGCGCCGACGGGTGAGGTGCGGATCGTCGACTACAAGACGGGCAAGGCACCACGGCCGGAGTACGCGGAGGGCGCGCTGTTCCAGATGAACTTCTACGCGCTGGTGGTGTGGCGGCTGAAGAAGATCGTGCCGCGGCGGCTCCAGCTGGTGTATCTGGGCAGCGGGGATGTCCTGACCTACGATCCGGTGCTCGCCGATCTGGAGCGGGTGGAGCGCAAGCTGCTGGCGCTGTGGGAGGCGATCCGGCTGGCGACGGAGACGGGTGACTGGCGGCCCCGGCCGACCAAGCTGTGCGGCTGGTGCGATCACCAGGCGGTGTGCCCGGAGTTCGGGGGGACTCCCCCGCCGTATCCGCTGCCGGTGAAGGGTGCGGGGGCCGTGGCGGGTGCGGTTCCGGTCGGCGCGCGGCCGGAGCCGATTTCCGCCGGTGGGGACGCCGGGGCCGTGCCGGATGCGGCTCCGGCTGGGTCTCTGCCGGTGCCGGTTTCCGTCGGTGGGGGCGCCGGGACCGTACCGATCACCGCCCCGGGCGGCGCCCAGCCGGAGCCGATTCCCGCCGGCGGGGACGCCGGGACTGCGCCGATCACCACCCCGGCCGACGCCGGTTCCCGCCGGTGAGGGTGGCCCGTCCGGTGTGGCTGCCGGGGTGGGCTCGGCCGTGGGCGGGGTGGTGCCGGTGAGGGGGGACGGGGGCGGGCCGGGTGAGCAGGGCAGAATGGGATCGGACTAGCGAAGGAGAGTGACGTGGCCATCCGTGTCCTACTGGTCGATGACCAGCCGCTGCTGCGCACGGGTTTCCGGATGATTCTGGAGGCCGAGCAGGACATCGCGGTCGTCGGCGAGGCCGGGGACGGTCTCCAGGCCCTCGATCAGGTGCGTGCCCTCCAGCCCGATGTGGTGCTGATGGACATCCGTATGCCCCGGATGGACGGTGTGGAGGCGACGCGCCAGATCACCGGTCCGGAGCGGGACGGTCCGGCGAAGGTGCTGGTGCTGACGACGTTCGATCTCGATGAGTATGTGGTGGAGGCGCTGCGGGCGGGGGCGAGCGGTTTTCTGCTGAAGGACGCGCCCGCGCATGAGCTGGTGCAGGCGATCCGGGTGGTGGCGGCCGGTGAGGCGATGCTGGCGCCGAGCATCACGCGCCGGCTGCTGGACAAGTACGCCACGCATCTGCCGTCGGGTGACGAGCCGGTGCCAGACACGCTGCACACGCTGACCGACCGCGAGGTGGAGGTGCTGAAGCTGGTGGCGCGCGGGCTGTCCAACGCGGAGATCGCGGCCGATCTGTTCGTCAGTGAGACCACGGTCAAGACGCATGTGGGGCATGTGCTGACCAAGCTGGGGCTGCGTGACCGGGTGCAGGCCGCGGTGTACGCGTACGAGAGCGGGTTGGTGCGGCCGGGCGCGCAGTAGCCCGTGTGACGGACAGCATCAGGGCGCCCCTTCCGTGGCAGTGGAGGGGCGCCCTGTGCCGTGCGGGGGCGGGGAGGGGCTCAGCCCTTGCTGATCTCCCAGAAGCGGAACACCGTGGAGGCGTCCAGGCAGTACTCCAGGCCGTACACGCCGTCGCCGACGACGGCGTACTGCTTGGCCTGCCAGACCGGGATCATGGGGACTTCCTCGGCGACCAGGTCCTGGAGCTGGTCGTAGTCCTTGTCGGTGGCGGCGCGGTCGCTCTGGGCGGCGGTGCGCGGGATGAGGGTGTCGGTGATGGTGCTGTTGGTGTAGTTGTTGCCGAGCACATTGCCCTCGCCGAAGAACGGGGCGGTGAAGTTGTCGGGGTCGGGGTAGTCGGGCACCCAGCCCTTGACGTAGACGCCGTACTTGCCGTCGGCGATGTCCTTCTCGTACTGGTCGAAGTCGACGGACTTGACTTCGGCGTCGAACAGGCCGCTGGCGTTGAGCTGGTCGGCTATCGCCTTGAGTTCCTGGTCGGTGGCGGGGCCGTAGCGCGACGGCGTGGACCACAGGGTGAGTTCCACCGTGTCGGTGATGCCGTCCTCGGTGAGGGCGTCCTGGGCCTTGGTCTTGGAGGGGCTGGCGCCGTAGGTGTCGAAGAAGGCGGTGTTGTGGCCGCTGATGCCCGCCGGGATGATCGAGTACAGCGGGGTGGCGGTGCCTTCGTAGACCTTTTGGACGAGGGCCTCGCGGTCGAGGAGGTAGGCGATGGCCCTGCGGACGCCGAGCTGTCCGGTGACCGGGTCGTCCATGTTGAAGACGAGGTGCTGGACCTCGGCGCTGCTGCCCTCGACGACCTCGGTGCCGGTGCCGTCGGAGGAGCGTTCGATGTCGGCGATGTCGCCGGCGCTCAGTCCGCGGTAGGCGATGTCGACGGCGTTGTCGGCGAGTGCGGTCTTCAGGGCGCCCTGGTCGCCCTTGTAGAACTTGAGGGTGACGCCTTCGTTGGCGACCTCGGCGGTGCCTTCGTAGTACTCGTTGACGGAGAACACGGCCTGGTCCTCGGAGAAGGACTCCAGCTGGTAGGGGCCGGAGCCGACGGCCTCGCCGTCCTCGCGCAGGGCGTCGGCGTCGTAGGAGCGGTGGTCGACGATGGAGCCGGCGCCGGAGGCGATCTTGCTGGGGAAGGTGGCGTCGGAGGTCTTCAGGTGGAAGACGACGGTCTTCTCGTCGGGGGTCTCGACGCGGTCGAGCGTCGGGAACATCACGGCGGGGCCGTCGGGGTCGTCGATCTTCAGCAGGCGGTCGAAGGAGTACTTGACGTCCTTCGAGGTGAGGGCGTCACCGCTGCTGAACTTCAGGCCGTCCTTGAGGGTGCACTTGTAGAGGGTGCTGGCGGTGTCCGTGAAGGCGCAGCTCTCCGCGGCTTCCGGCTGGGGCTCGGTGCTGCCCTTGGGGAAGCTGAGCAGGGACTGGAAGACGTTGTTGAAGAGCAGCCATGAGCCGGGGTCGTAGCCGGAGGCCGGGTCGGTGGCGAGGACGTCGTCGGACATGCCGATGACGACGTTGCCGCCGTCGCCGCCGGATCCGCCGCTCTGGGTGCCGCATCCGGCCAGCAGGCCGCCGGCCAGCCCTGCCACGAGCGGCAGCACGGGCCACTGGTTGCGCTTGTTCACGGGGATTGCCTTGTCGTCGTTCGGGTCGGACCTGGAGGCGTTGCGGTGGTGCGGGCCCGGTCGGGGATCTGGGTGGGCGTCAGGCGCCCACGCCGCGGTTCAGCTCCCACAGCTGAAGGGTGGAGGAGGCGTTGACGGCGTAGGCGGTGCCGGTGATGTCGTCGCGGGCGGCGACGTACTGCTTGCCCTGCCACAGCGGGATGACCGGTACGTCCTCGGCGACGATGTCCTGGATCTCGGTGAGTGCGTCGGTGGCGGAGATCCGGTCGGGCTCGCGGCGGGAGTCGGGGATGAGGGTGTCGCGGATGCGGGTGTTGGTGTAGGGCGACTTGAGGAAGTTGTCCTTGTCGAGGAAGGGTGCGAGGAAGTTGTCGGCGTCGGGGAAGTCGGGGAACCAGCCCATGCCGTACACCTCGTACTCGCCGTTGCGTTCGGCGGGGATGAAGGTGTCCCAGGCGGTGCCCTTGATGCTGACGTCGAACAGGCCGCTGTCGTTGAGCTGCTTCTGGAGCACCTCGAACTCCCGCTTGGTGGCGGCGCCGTAGTGGTCGGTGGTGTAGTTCAGGGTGAGCTTGACCGGGGTGGTGACGTCGGCGTCGGTGAGCAGGGCCTTGGCCGCGGCGGTGTCGGGGTCGCCGTACTTGTTGAGGAACGAGTTGGAGTGGCCGGTGACGGCGGCGGGGACGAGCGAGTAGAGGGGCTCGGCCTGGGTGCCGTAGACCTCGGAGACGAGGGAGCCGCGGTTGATGAGCTGGGCCATGGCCTGGCGGACGGCCTTGTCGCGGACGCTGGGGGCGTCGGTGTCGAAGGCGAGGTAGCGGATCTCCAGGCCCTGGACCTCGACGAGTTCGATGGAGCCGTCGGTGCTGTTGGAGAGTTTGTCGATCTGCTCGGGCGTCATGGAGCGGGTCATGACGTCGATGTCGCCCTTCTCCAGGGCGGCGCCCATGGCGTCGGCGTCGGCGAAGGAGCGGATCTCGGCCTTCTCGTTGTTCACCGTGAGGGAGCCCTTGTAGTTCGGGTTCCTGGTGAACACGGCGGAGACCATCTCGCCGTCCTCGATCGTGGGCTCGATGGTGTAGGGGCCGGAGCCGGAGATGTCGAAGCCGTCGCGGAGCTTGTCCTTGGCGTAGTCGTCGGGGTTGACGATGCCGGCGACGGGGGTGGACAGCTTGTACGGGAAGGTGGCGTCGGCGGTCTTGAGGTGGAAGATCACCTCGCGGTCGCCGGAGGTCTCGATGGTGTCGATGGTGGACAGCAGGGCGAAGACACCGCTGTCGGCCTGGAGGGTGAGGGCGCGGTCGATGGAGTACTTGACGTCCTCGGCGGTGATGGCGTCGCCGTTGGAGAACTTCAGGTCCTTGCGCAGCTTGCAGACGAAGCGTTCGTTGCCGCTGTCGGTGAAGGTGCAGCTCTCGGCGGCCTCGGGGACGGGTTCGCCCTCGCCGCGCGGCTGGACCATGAGGGTCTGCACGGTCTGGCGCAGGACGTTCCAGCTGCCGACGTCGTAGGCGTAGGCGGGGTCCACGGGCGCGGGGGCGTCCTTGGTGGCGATGAACCGGTCGGTGGTGCCCGTGACGATCGCGTCGCCCCCGCCGCCGGCGCCGTCGGATCCCCCGCAGGCGGCGAGCGCCGGGACGAGCAGACCGGCCACGGCCGGCAGCACCAGAATCTTGCGGTTCATGCTCGGGTTTCTCCAGGGCTTCGGGTCCGTGCATCGCACACGCAGGGGTGGCGCGGTGGATGCCGGGGGTGGGAGCGGGGTCTCGCGACGAGGTTAGTCGGCGCCCGCAGCGGGGTTCGTGGAGCCCGGAGTTGGTTCTTCATCACGCTGCGAAACCGGGTGTGGACGCACCGAAAACCCGACAGTGGAAGGATTCGTGCAGCTTTTCACCAATCAGGACACAACGGTGCGTCAACAGCGATGTAACGAGGGCGAAATCGGGGCGGAAAGCACACGCCTGTTGCCCTGTCGACCCCGCGTGACGTGGTGAACGTCACATCGTCAACGAGAGGTTCAGGCATCGGGATTCGGTTGTCGGGGCGGGAGGAATGCACGCGCCCGGAACTGGCCCAGAACCGGCCCGGACGTCTGACGGGCACGGGTGTCGTCAGGCGGCCATCAGACGGGTGTCGTCAGGCGGCCATCAGGCTGTGCAGGAACGCGAGGTTCACCTCTTCCAGGGAGTTCACGACGGTGCGCCGGGCGGCCGGTGCGATGGGTGCGACGGAGGGCACGGCGACGACATGGCAGCCGGCCGCCTCGGCGGCGGCGACGCCGGTCACGGTGTCCTCGACGACCGCGCACCGGGCCGGGTCCACGCCGAGTCCGGAGGCGGCCAGGAGATACGGGTCGGGGTGCGGCTTGGTGCGGGCCACCTCGTCGCCCGCGACGGTGAGCGTGAAGTGGTGTGGGCCGAGCGAGGTGAGGACCCGGTCGATGATGCGCCGGTGCGAGGCGGAGACCAGGGCCGTGGGGATGCGCTGGGCGGCCAGTTCGGCGAGCAGCCGGGTGGCGCCGGGCATCAGCGGCAGGGCGTGGTCGATGCGGTCCTCGAAGCCCTGGTTGAGCAGACCGGTGAGGTCGGCCAGGGCGATGTCGGCGCCGGTGGCCTCGATGAGGAACCCGGCGCTGCGGGTCATCGGGCCGCCGACCACGACATGGCGCCAGGAGTCGTCGAGCGTGTGGCCGAGTGCGGCGAAGATCTCGACCTCGACCTCCCACCAGAAGCCTTCGGTGTCCACCAGGGTGCCGTCCATGTCGAGGAGCACGGCCTGAAGACCGGAGCCTTCGGCCGTACGGGTGTGAAGCGCGGGGACGGTGGTCGTCATCCGGCGTACCTCCTTGGGGGACGACCAGGCCGGTTCCCGCGCGGGGAACCGGCCTGGCGTGGACCGACCAGTGTACGTCGGGTTCGATCAGAGTGCCGGATGAGTTCGAACGGGCACCGGGAGCCCCGTTCGTCACATTGAGTCACCTGGCGGCACCCCGACGCACCCCGACCGCTGCGTCACCCTGAGTCACCGAAACCCTGGAGACCCCTGGAGGGCTCAGCGGGCGTTGAAGTACTTCGCCTCCGGGTGGTGGATGACGATCGCGTCGGTGGACTGCTCGGGGTGGAGCTGGAACTCCTCCGAGAGCTGTACGCCGATCCGCCCGGGCTCCAGCAGCTCGGCGATCTTCGCCCGGTCCTCCAGGTCGGGGCAGGCGCCGTAGCCCAGGGAGAAGCGGGCGCCCCGGTACTTGAGGGCGAACATGTCCTCGACATCGGCCGGGTCCTCCCCGGCGAAGCCCAGTTCGGAGCGCACGCGCGCGTGCCAGTACTCGGCGAGGGCCTCGGCGAGCTGGACGGACAGGCCGTGCAGTTCGAGGTAGTCGCGGTAGGCGTCGGCCTCGAACAGCCGGGCGGTCTCCTCGCCGATCCGGGAGCCGACGGTGACCACCTGGAGGCCGACGACATCCTTCTCGCCGGACTCCTCGGGGCGGAAGAAGTCGGCGAGGCAGAGGCGGCGGCCACGGCGCTGGCGGGGGAAGGTGAAGCGGGTGCGTTCGTTGCCGGACTCGTCCAGGATGATCAGGTCGTCATCCTTGGAGACACAGGGGAAGTAGCCGTAGACGACGGCCGCTTCCAGCAGGTTCTCCGTCTGGAGCCGGTCGAGCAGCCCGCGCAGCCGGGGCCGTCCCTCGGTCTCCACGAGGTCCTCGTAGGTCGGTCCCTCGCCGGTGCGGGCCTGCTTGAGTCCCCACTGGCCCTTGAACAGGGCGCCCTCGTCCAGCCAGGAGGCGTACTCCTTGAGCTGGATGCCCTTGATGACGCGGGTGCCCCAGAACGGCGGCTCCGGTACGGGGTTGTCGATGGCGACGTCGGAGCGGACATGGCCTTCCTCGGGTCGCTCCTCGGCCACCGTGGCCGCCGCCGCCCGCACCCGGCGCTGCTTCAGCTCCGGCAGCTTCGCCCCGGGAACCCCGCGCTTGACGCCGATGAGGGCGTCCATCAGGCGCAGGCCCTCGAACGCGTCGCGGGCGTAGCGGACCTCGCCCTGGTAGATCTCGTGCAGGTCCTGTTCGACGTAGGCGCGGGTGAGGGCGGCGCCGCCCAGGATGACGGGGAAGTCGGCGGCCATGCCGCGGGCGTTCAGCTCCTCCAGGTTCTCCTTCATGATCACCGTGGATTTCACCAGCAGCCCGGACATGCCGATGACGTCGGCCTTGTGCTCGGCGGCGGCGTCGAGGATCGCGGAGACGGGCTGCTTGATGCCCAGATTGACCACGTTGTAGCCGTTGTTGGAGAGGATGATGTCCACGAGGTTCTTGCCGATGTCGTGGACGTCGCCGCGCACGGTGGCGAGCACGATGGTGCCCTTGCCGGCCTCGTCGGTCTTCTCCATGTGCGGTTCCAGATGGGCCACCGCGGTCTTCATCACCTCGGCGGACTGGAGCACGAACGGCAGTTGCATCTGGCCGGAGCCGAACAGCTCGCCGACCACCTTCATGCCGTCGAGCAGGATCTTGTTGACGATGTCGAGCGCGGAGGTGTTCTGGAGCGCCTCGTCGAGGTCGGCTTCGAGGCCGTTGCGTTCACCGTCGATGATCCGCCGCTTGAGGCGCTCGTCCAGCGGCAGCGCGGCGAGTTCCTCGGCCCTGCCCGCCTTGAGGGACTTGGCGGTGGCGCCCTCGAAGAGGGCCATCAGCTTCTGGAGCGGGTCGTATCCCTCGGCACGCCGGTCGTAGATCAGATCCAGGGCGGTGGTGACCTGCTCGTCGTCGAAGCGCGCGATGGGCAGGATCTTGGAGGCGTGCACGATCGCCGAGTCCAGTCCGGCCTTGACGCACTCGTCCAGGAAGACGGAGTTCAGCAGGATACGGGCGGCCGGGTTGAGGCCGAAGGAGATGTTGGACAGGCCGAGGGTGGTCTGGACGTCCGGGTGGCGGCGCTTGAGTTCGCGGATGGCCTCGATGGTGGCGACGCCGTCGCCGCGGGACTCCTCCTGGCCGGTGCAGATGGTGAAGGTCAGGGTGTCGATGAGGATGTCGGACTCGTGGATGCCCCAGTTGCCGGTGAGGTCGTCGATCAGCCGTTCGGCGATCTCGACTTTCTTCTCCGGGGTACGGGCCTGGCCCACCTCGTCGATGGTCAGCGCGATCAGCGCGGCGCCGTGCTCCTGGGCGAGCGCGGTGACCTTGGCGAAGCGGGACTCGGGGCCGTCGCCGTCCTCGTAGTTGACGGAGTTGATGACGGCGCGTCCGCCGAGCTTCTGGAGTCCGGCCCGGATCACGTCGACCTCGGTGGAGTCCAGCACGATCGGCAGGGTGGAGGCGGTGGCGAAGCGGCCGGCCAGTTCCTCCATGTCGGCGACGCCGTCCCGGCCGACGTAGTCGACGCACAGGTCGAGCAGGTGGGCGCCCTCGCGGATCTGCTCGCGGGCCATCTCCACACAGTCGTCCCAGCGCGCCTCCAGCATGGCCTCGCGGAACTTCTTCGACCCGTTGGCGTTGGTGCGCTCGCCGATCGCCAGGTACGAGGTGTCCTGCCGGAACGGCACCGACTGGTAGAGGGAGGCGGCGCCCGGCTCGGGCCGGGGGTGGCGCTCGGTGGGGGTCTGCTCGCGGACCCGCTCGACGACCTGCCGCAGATGCTCCGGGGTCGTCCCGCAGCAGCCGCCGACCAGGGACAGCCCGTAGTCGCGTACGAAGTTCTCCTGGGCGTCGGCCAGCTCCGGCGCGGACAGCGGGTAGTGGGCGCCGTCCGAGGTGAGGACCGGCAGACCGGCGTTCGGCATGCAGGACAGCGGGATGCGGGAGTGCCGGGCGAGGAAGCGCAGGTGCTCGCTCATCTCGGCGGGGCCGGTGGCGCAGTTCAGGCCGATCATGTCGATGCCGAGCGGCTCCAGCGCGGTGAGCGCGGCGCCGATCTCCGAGCCGAGCAGCATGGTGCCGGTGGTCTCGACGGTGACCGAGACGACGAGGGGTACGTCGTAGCCGGCGGCCCTCATCGCACGCCGGGCGGCGATCACGGACGCCTTGGTCTGGAGCAGGTCCTGGGTGGTCTCCACGAGCAGCGCGTCGGCGCCGCCGGCGAGCAGGCCCTCGGCGTTCGCCTGGTAGGCGTCGCGGATCAGCTCGAACGTGGTGTGGCCGAGCGTCGGCAGCTTGGTGCCGGGGCCCATGGAGCCCAGCACCCAGCGCGGCCGGCCGTCCTGGGCGCCGAAGTCGTCGGCGGTCTCGCGGGCGATACGGGCCCCGGCCTCGGACAGTTCGAACACGCGCTCGGGGATGTCGTACTCGCCGAGGGCGCTGAGGTTGGCGCCGAACGTGTTGGTCTCGACGCAGTCCACCCCGGCGGCGAAGTACTCGGCGTGCACGGAGCGCACGATGTCCGGGCGGGTGACGTTGAGGACCTCGTTGCAGCCTTCGAGCTGCTGGAAGTCCTCCAGGGTCGGGTCCTGCGCCTGGAGCATGGTGCCCATGGCGCCGTCGGCGACCACCACACGGGTGGCCAGCGCCTCACGGAGCGCGGACGCGCGGGTCCGGGGGTCGGCGGAAGGGGTCGGCGGCACAGAGGCCATGAAAGGGCTCCCTCGATGCGACGGCTGTCGGCTTTGCGTCCTGGTCAGGATGCGCTCGGACGGTACCGGGCGCTTCCCGGAGCCCTCCCCGGCACCACCGCGGGTCCTCCCGGAGGTGGCACCCGGCCTCGGCCGGACGCTCCTGCGGACGGTACCCGGCCAGTGCCGGACGCTCCCCCGGTTCACACCCGGGCGGTTCCCGGGCGCTCCCCGAATCGAGGACGCACGCCGCCAGGGTAGCCGGGAGAGCGCGAAAACAGTGAGGACGTCCAGGGGACGGACGGGTGCGGGGGTGGATTCCGCCCTGCGCAGCCCTGTGGGGCGGCAACTTCGGGCCCCGGCGCCACGGGGTCCGCGGGACCAGGGACAATCCCCCAGGAACCCGAGGGGATCACCATCCCTGACGCTCCGGCACGACACGCCCCGGAAGGACACGCCCCGGGACGACAGACATCGGGACGACACACATCGGGACGACCCGTACTCGTACAGCTCGCACGACCCGCACCATCCACACAACGCGCACCAGCGCGACACACGCCGTCCGACCGTTGGCGGGACGTCGGCGCCCACGAGTAGTGTTCGACAATGCCGAACGGTGGCCGTCAGGCCCCGGCGCGGTGTCGACGAGGACGGACGGAGGCAGGACGGCGATGGCACGGAACATCCAGTCGCTCGAACGGGCCGCCGCGATGCTGCGGCTGCTCGCGGGCGGCGAGCGGCGGCTCGGTCTGTCGGACATCGCCTCCTCGCTCGGCCTCGCCAAGGGCACCGCGCACGGCATCCTGCGCACCCTCCAGCTGGAGGGCTTCGTGGAGCAGGACGAGGCGTCGGGGCGGTACCAGCTGGGCGCGGAGCTGCTGCGCCTGGGCACCACGTACCTGGATGTGCACGAGTTGCGCGCGCGGGCCCTCGTCTGGACGGACGACCTGGCGCGTTCCAGCGGCGAGAGTGTCCATCTGGGGGTGCTGCACCAGCACGGGGTGCTGATCGTGCACCACGTCTTCCGGCCCGACGACAGCCGGCAGGTGCTGGAGATCGGCGCGATGCAGCCGCTGCACTCCACGGCCCTGGGCAAGGTGCTGGCGGCGTACGACCCGGTGGCGCACAGCGAGGCGCTGGAGAGCGAGCGCAAGCCGTTCACCGACCGGACGGTGTACGACGCCGAGGGCTTCGAGCAGGTCCTGGATCTGACGCGGGCGCGGGGTTACGCGGCGGACGTCGAGGAGACCTGGGAGGGCGTGGCCTCGATCGCCGCGCCGATCCACGACCGGCGGCGGATGCCGGTCGGCGCGGTGGGCATCACGGGCGCGGTGGAGCGGGTGGCGCGCGACGGGGAGCTGCGGCCGGAGCTGATCGCGGCGGTGCGGGACTGCGCCCGCGCGGTCTCCAGGGACCTGGGCGCGGGGCGTTTCTGAGAGGTCTCCCGGCGGGCGCCGAGCCCCCCGGCCCACAAGCCGACAGGTCGACTTCCGGGCTTCGCCCTACCCTGAAACGAACAGATCGCCCAAAAAGGGATAGATCGTAGCCACGGTTGACAACAGATACCGATCAGTATCGATCGGACTTCCGACAGCGGAACCCCTTGACGCATGCGTAGCGCCAGAGCAAGACTCGCGTCCATCGGTCGGCATTGTCGAACACCAGACGGCAATACGCGTCACGGTGGGCGGACGGTGCGGGCCGGCGGACCCCTGAAAGGGATGAAGGGGTTCTGCTTCCCCTGGACGAAGGACAAAGGAGTCGCGGGTGTCCAGCTCCGACATCTTCATCGGCGAGATCATTGGTACCGCCCTGCTCATCCTGCTCGGCGCCGGCGTGGTCGCCGCCGTCTCGCTCAAGGCCTCGAAGGCCCGTAACGCCGGCTGGCTGGCCATCACCTTCGGGTGGGGCTTCGCCGTCATGGTGGCCGTCTATGTCTCGGCGCCGCTCTCCGGCGCCCACCTCAACCCCGCGGTGACCCTCGCGCTGACGATCGAGGACGGCAAGTGGAGCGACCTGCCCATCTACTGGGGCGGTCAGCTGCTCGGCGCCATGATCGGCGCGGCCCTCGTCTGGGTGGCGTACTACGGCCAGTTCCACGCCCATCTCACCGACCGCGAGATCGTCGGCGACCCGACCCCACGCGGCGCGAAGTCCGTGGAGGCCCGGGAGCGGGGTGCGGGCCCGGTGCTCGGCATCTTCTCCACCGGTCCCGAGGTGCGGAAGGTATGGATGAACCTGGCCACCGAGATCATCGGCACGTTCGTCCTGATCATCGCCATCCTCACGCAGGGTCTGAACAACAACGGCAACGGTCTGAGCGTGCTCGGCGGTCTGGTCACCGCCTTCGTCGTGGTCTCCATCGGTCTCTCCCTCGGTGGCCCGACCGGCTACGCCATCAACCCGGCCCGTGACCTCGGCCCGCGGATCGTGCACGCCCTGCTCCCGCTGCCGAACAAGGGCGGCTCCGACTGGAGCTACGCCTGGATCCCGGTGGTCGGCCCGCTGATCGGCGGCGCCGCGGCGGCCGGGCTCTTCAACGCCGCATTCCCCCATTGAGCCGAGACTTGAGCCGGGACGCCGACCGGGTGGGACCGGGCAGCAGCCGTCCCCCCGAGCGCACGCCCCCGAAGTCCCCGGACCACGGACCACGGAACCCCCAGGAGCACACCGTGAGCGACGCCCACACCGCCGGACCGTTCATCGCCGCCATCGACCAGGGCACCACCTCCTCCCGCTGCATCGTCTTCGACCGCGACGGACGGATCGTCTCCGTCGACCAGAAGGAGCACGAGCAGATCTTCCCGAAGCCGGGCTGGGTCGAGCACGACGCCAACGAGATCTGGACCAACGTCCAGGAGGTCGTCGCCGGAGCCATCGAGAAGGGCGGCATCACCCGCGACGACATCAAGGCCATCGGCATCACCAACCAGCGTGAGACCACCGTGCTGTGGGACCGGCACACCGGGGAGCCGGTCCACCACGCCATCGTCTGGCAGGACACCCGCACCGACGCCCTGTGCAAGGAGCTGGGCCGCAATGTCGGCCAGGACCGGTTCCGCCGCCAGACCGGCCTGCCGCTGGCCTCCTACTTCGCCGGTCCGAAGGCCCGCTGGCTGCTGGACAACGTCGAGGGACTCAAGGAGCGCGCCGAGGCCGGCGACATCCTGTTCGGCACCATGGACACCTGGGTCATCTGGAATCTGACCGGCGGCGTCGACGGCGGCCACCACGTCACGGACGTCACCAACGCCTCCCGCACCCTGCTGATGAACCTGCACACCATGCAGTGGGACCCGAAGATCGCCGACTCCATCGGCGTCCCGCTGGCGATACTCCCGGAGATCCACTCCTCCTCGGAGGTGTACGGCGAGATCAAGGGCGGCCGGCTCGGCGAGCTGCTCGGCGGCATCCCGGTGGCCTCGGCGCTCGGCGACCAGCAGGCGGCGCTGTTCGGCCAGACCTGTTTCTCCGAGGGCGAGACCAAGTCGACGTACGGCACCGGCACGTTCATGGTGATGAACACCGGCGGGAAGATCATCAACTCGTACAGCGGGCTGCTGACGACCGTCGGCTACAAGATAGGCGACCAGGACACGGTCTACGCCCTGGAGGGCTCGATCGCGGTCACCGGCTCGCTGGTGCAGTGGATGCGCGACCAGATGGGCCTGATCTCGACGGCCGCCGAGATCGAGACCCTCGCGCTGACCGTCGAGGACAACGGCGGCGCGTACTTCGTACCCGCCTTCTCCGGTCTCTTCGCGCCGTACTGGCGTTCGGACGCGCGCGGGGTCATCGCCGGTCTGACCCGGTACGTCACCAAGGCGCACCTGGCCCGTGCCGTGCTGGAGGCCACCGCCTGGCAGACCCGCGAGATCGCGGACGCCATGACGAAGGACTCCGGCGTGGAGCTGACCACCCTCAAGGTGGACGGCGGGATGACCTCCAACAATCTGCTGATGCAGACCCTCGCGGATGTGCTGGACGCGCCCGTGGTGCGTCCGATGGTCGCCGAGACCACCTGCCTCGGCGCCGCCTACGCCGCCGGTCTCGCGATCGGCTTCTGGAACGGCACCGACGAACTGCGCGCCAACTGGCGCCGGGCCGCCGAGTGGACCCCGCGCATGGACGCGGAGACCCGCGAGCGGGAGTACAAGAACTGGCTCAAGGCCGTCGAGCGGACGATGGGCTGGCTGGACGACGAGAGCTGAGACCCGGACGGGAGCTGACCCGCCGGCCGT